>JAOASV010000039.1 GCA_030158535.1 Sediminibacterium sp. | reverse complement strand
AATCCAATTAACTAGCGTACTTGCAGGAAGTGCACTTAAAACGTAGTTCTTATTATTATCTGTTCTAATTGCAATACTTCCTACTACTGCACTATTTAAAGCAAGCATAGCAGCCTGACTTGAAACAACTGTTGCACTCTGAAAAGATACAGAAGGTATTTGTACTGAAGGAATTTTTCCATCATTTCCAAGTGTAGCAACTCCGTTATTTGCACCTTTTTCTGTTGTTGCTACAAAATCGCTCGTATTATTATTTGCTGCAGAACCAAATGTTCTTTGTGCTAATACATCCGTACCAATCACAAGACCCAAATTAGTTCTTGCACCAGCTGCTGTAGCGGCACCAGTACCGCCATTAGCTATTGCCACAGTTCCAGTAACTTTAGAACCAGCTACAGAATTAATTTTCGCATCTGTTACCGCTCCATCTGCAATTTTTGAAGTTGTAATTGCATTAGCAGCAACTACTGGTTGCGCAGCTGTTCCGGTTAAATCTCCAGCTAACTGAACAACACCTTTTGTTGTAGCATCTGCATCTAAAACAGTACTACCAGTGGCAATTGTAATATTTGCTGTACCATCAAAAGCAACACCATTTATTGTACGCGGCGTAGCAAGTTTGGTAGCATTGGTTGCATTAACTGCGTTAGTTGCATTTGTAGCAAGCGTTGCCGTTGCTGCATTAACAGCGTTAGTTGCATTTGTAGCAAGTGTTGCCGTTGCTGCGTTGGTTGCGTTAACTGCATTTGTAGCATTGACAGCATTTGTTGCGTTAACAGCGTTGGTTGCATTAACAGCGTTCGTTGCATTAACTGCGTTAGTTGCATTTGTGGCAAGCGTTGCCGTTGCTGCATTACCTGCAATATCTCCTGTTACTTTAGAACCAGATACAGAAGTAATTTTAGCATCGGTTACCGCACCATCTGCAATTTTTGCAGCAGTAACTGAACCATCCGCTAAAACAAAATTTGAAAATTGTAAATCCACATAACTCTTAATGGCTTTTACACTTGGATATTTTATATCGGAATTTGCATCCGTAGCAACATTTACTGATTTATTAGCAAGAAGCTCTCTTTCACTTAATCTATTATAAATAGCTGTAGTATCAAATTTTACAGCTCTTAATTGTGTTGGCGTCACATAAATAGTTGTACTGTCCGCAATATTTACTTTTAAGCCTAAATTGGTATTTGTTTGTTGAAGTGCACTTGCTTTAGCATAGGGCAAAAGCATTGCCGAAGTATCAGTTGTTTTAACAACATCTTTAACGCCTGCCGAATTACCAGCATAATATGCGTAAGGTACTGTTCCAAAAGAAGAAGCCCCTAAATCTATAAGCTCCTTAGTGTAATCCCAGTTAGAAACCGGCGACAATGGCTTGATGGCAATTTTTAAGCCTAAAAAGTAGGGTCCGTTGGCCCAATCTACCTTATCAAGTCCACTAAGCGTGCCGCCAATACGCTGGCCGCTACCAATATTTATACTAAAAACACCTAAACCGTCGGTAGTGGTTTGATGGAGTTCCGTTAGCACTTTGGTTCCATTTGCCGTAAACTGTAAAATACTTGACTCTACAAAAACAACACGGTCTTTGGCAGGGTTAGAGAAATTATCTCTAGCAACTGCCTGAAAAAAGATCCCATAATTGGGATTGGTATTTTGTGCAAGGGCAATGTTAACCCAGCAAACGTTTAGTAAGATTACTAAGACACAAAATAATTTACGCATACCTTTTTATATTTAAGGCCGCGAATATAGATTTATGTCTAATATTAGATGAATGTCTACATAATAAACATGTCCTATTTTAGAAAATAGGACATGTTCTTATATTTAATATTGATTATCAATACATATAATATATATAAATATTGTTATGTATTTGTAGAAAATTGTCTAAATCAACTTTTTAGCCAAATACCAATCTACCATTTCTAAATTACTACTCTTTCTTTCAGCTAAAGCCTCAATAGTTTTTGGTGCTGGAACAATCACTTTGTCGCCGGGCATCCAATCGAGTGGACAAGCAACACTATGCTCAGATGCAGTTTGTAGCGCCACTAAAACACGCTTTATTTCTGCCATATTTCTACCAACATTGAGTGGATAGTACATTATTAACCTAATTTTTCCGGCTGGATCAATAAAGAAAACAGCTCTCACTGCAGCTGTTTCACTTTCACCTGGTTGTAACATTCCATAAAGCTTTGATATTTTCATATCAATATCAGCAATGATTGGAAATTCAAATAAAACCCCTGTTTTTTCGTGAACCGCATTTACCCATGCAATATGAGAATGTATACTGTCAATACTTAAACCAAGCAGTTTGGCATTATGTTTAGCAAAAAAGTCTTTTTCTTTAGCAAAGCCACTCATTTCTGTGGTACAAACTGGCGTAAAATCGGCAGGATGTGAAAACATAACAACCCAACTACCCTTATTATATTCAGAAAGGGTTAAAGGGCCGGTAGTAGTTGTGACTGTAAAATCTGGCGCTGTATCACCAATTCGAGGCATTTGTGTAATTGTATTGTTTTCCATTGTTTAAATATTTAGAAAACAAAGCTAGATTTAAATAAACGGCTTATTGGTGATAATAGTCACCTTTATACTTTTTGAGCAACAAATCTTATAACAGCAGCATCTCCTTGATGAAAAGCGCCTTCATCTAATACAATTGTTGAGGCTTCTATTAACTCAATTTTCATCCCTTCAAAGTCTTTATATAATATATCAGTAGAATATAACATATCAAGATCTTTAGGTCCCCCAGAGTTATAATTTAATTGATTAGGATTAAATGCTTCTAAAATAATTTTACCTCCGGGTTTAAGCCATCCTTGAATAGTAGCATGAAACTTCGAACGTAACTGAGGCTTAAAATGAGCATAAATAAGTGCAATTACATCAAAACTTTCTGGCTCGAAATTAGCCTCATTAACATCTAAAATTTGGTAGTCATATGAAACATTATTTTGAGCAGCCAAAGCCATTGCCTTATTTTTTCCAACTTCACTAGAATCAAATGCTACAACATTCCAATTTGACTGTGCAGCAAATAAAGCATTACGTCCCTCCCCCTCACACGGCAATAAGATATCACCTGGTTTTAAATCTGTTAACTGATTTTCAAAAAAAACATTTGGTATAGAACCATACACATATTCTTTTCGATTATAGCGCTCATCCCAATGTAAAGACATAGAAAATTACTTATACTGAAACAATATTGGAAACCCAAAGGTCACAAACGCAGTCCAAACAAAGTAAAGTGGTAAAAAAAGAGCAATACTAGACTCTACTTTTTCAACTTCAACCCTACCCTTTACAACTTTAAATAAGTTAAAAGAAACGAGTAACAAATTCACAAGTATCAATATATCTCCACCCAAAACAGCCAATCTATTGGGTGTGAATCCAAAATCGTTAATTCGGTACAAAATAGAAGCAAGCGCAATACAATTTACAATGATTGCCAAAACTGACAAAACAAATAACATGAACTGATTGGACTTTTGCTGTGTGTGTCTTGTCACTTCTGATAAAGAAAATAATATAAGTGCCATAACGGCAATTAAAAGCACATTAAAGAGTAAAAGGTAGTCTCGATTTGCTGTTGGATATGTCCCCGTAATAAATATAGTTACTAAATAAATGAATAAAGTAATAGTTACCAGCGGTGTAAAAATGCGTGCAATAACTGGAGATACTTTATGCACTAGATGTCCATTATTTTCAATTAAATAAGCAGCAAATAGCGGAACAATAGACAACCCAATAGCAACAAAATAATTGAAATAAATAGTTGTAATATAAACTTTTAGCACTTCAAATAAATTGATGGTGATGGCTGTAAATAAGCCGCCTGCAATTAACATAAGCCCACTAAGCACTAACAAATCACCATTAAAACGTAAAAAGTTTATTTTTTTGCCAGTTGCTGTAAAATCTCCCCCTATATATACATAACCAAAAATTACCCATAAAAATAAGGGCAAATGAAAAAAGGCCTGACTTACCGAATCACTTTTTAAAGGTGCAGGGAGCAAATTGATATACAATGCAGATATTACTGAAATAACTAAAGGCGCAATCAATTTATTTAGCGGTTGATTCTGCTTCCAAACAAAATATACCATCAGTGCCGGAAACACAATAAAGCCAACATTTTTAGCATAAAAAATATCTTGCTCAACAGTTATAAAATTTGGTAGTAGCGCAACAACAGCAACAAGTATTGCAAGTAAGGCTATTACTTTCCATTCATTTTTAATACCCCAACTTATATCCGACTGTTTGTAGTTAAGTCTTTGATACCAAGCTTTTGCCAATAGCTCATCTTTAACAGTTGGATACGCTTCTGCAAATGCTTGCTTAAATGCAGCACCATCTTTACGATAAGTTGTTTCTAAAAATTCTGGATTATTTATATTTTCAAGAATAGTATTTTTCATATCTATTTTTTTGTTTGTATTAATTGTTCGAGGGCTTGAATGTGTTTTGCAAATGCATCTTTACCGGCTTTTGTAACAGCATAAGATGTGTTGGGTTTTTTACCAACAAATTGTTTGGTAACGGATACATAACCGAGTTTTTCAAGTCCACTTATATGGCTTGCGATGTTTCCATCGGTAATTTGTAAAAGTTCTTTAAGCATGGTAAAATCTACCTGATCATTAACCATGAGTATAGACATTATACCAAGCCTGATCCTACTCTCAAAAGCCTTATTTAAAGTGTCTATAAAATTTTTCACTTCTCGTATTTAGTATAAATAATAAAGCCGTAAATGATATGGAGTACACCAAAGCCAATTACCCAACACCACATTCCATATTGGGTAAATGCAGCAGCAATAAGACCTGCAACAATTTCTAAATAGCCTAAATTCTTTATCGTATCTAACGAAAATTTACTGGCATGCACTAATGCAAAACCGTAAAATATGAGCATCATAGCCGGGATATATCCTATTTGGTTTTGACAAGCAAAAATCAAACACAATATTCCACCAACAAATAAGGGTATAAAAAACTGAACTAAAAAACGCTTAGCAGTTGTATCAAAAATAGCAGCGCCGTCTTTTTTTGCTTTTGCAATGGATAAGTAAAGCCCAATACTTAATGCAATCATTAATGTTCCTACCATAACAACAAACAAGGATGCAACAGTGGTTACATCAAACCACTTGATGCCAGCAAATACAATAACAGCTAGCATACCAACTACTATTCCAGCTTTACCACTAATGGATGAAAACTTAGTAGATCGCTCCATCATTATTTTAATATCCTGAATAGCCTGTAAATGTTCTTTTTCCTGACTCATAATAAATATTTAAAAGTACTTTGAATTACAAAGTTGATATAAAATTCAATAACTACCAAATAAATTGGATAAATATTGATTTACAATGATTTAGGGGAATTACAAAAGGGCTTCAAGTAAGATTTCTACAGGATGAAGGGCTTTTTCACCCGTTCCATCCTTAATTTGATGCCTACAACTAGTTCCAGGAGCTGCAACTGAGCAGCTTGATGCATTTTTTCGAACACTTGGGAATAGCACCAACTCTCCTATTTTCATAGAAACATCATAATGTTCCTTCTCATAACCAAAGGATCCTGCCATACCACAACAGCCAGAAAGTATAGTTTGTACTGTATAGTTAGCTGGAAGTGATAATGCTGTAACAGAATCTGCGAGTGAACCAACTGCTTTTTGCTGACAATGTCCATGTAAAACAATGGTTTTAGCGTTTGTAGTAAACACTTCTTTTGTAATATTTCCAGCTTGTATTTCTTTAGCAATAAATTCGTCGATATAAAAACTATTGTGCGCTAAATTTTCTGCAGCTTCTACATTTTGATCGCTAGCTAAATCAGGATATTCATCTCTAAATGTCAAAATAGCAGAGGGCTCAATACCTATTAAAGGGCTCTTATCAGAAACCACTGCACTTAATAATTCAATATTTTTATTGGCGATGATTTTTGCTTTTCTAACAAGCCCCTTCGATAACCAAGTTCGGCCACTCTCTTCATGAACCGGTATCACCACATCATAACCTAATGCAGTTAATAATTGCACAGCTTTAATGCCAATATGCGCATCGTTATAATTGGTAAACTCGTCACAAAATAAATACACACGCTTTACTGAATGCTGCGGTGCCACATAGTTTTTATGATACCATGCCATTAGCGTTTGCTTTGATATTGCGGGCATAGACCGCTCCACCGCAAAGCCTACCGCTCTTTTAATAATGCCACCTAGCAATTTATTTTGCATTACAAAATTATACAAGCCTGGTGCGATCGAAACCAGTTTAGCAGAAGCCGTAAAATTGGCAATAAGTGTTGATCTAAACGGCACACCATTTGCGTCATAATAATGTTGTAAAAACTCTGCCTTTAATTTAGCCATGTCCACATTGGAAGGACATTCACTTTTACACGCTTTGCAACTCAAGCAAAGGCTCATGACATCATAAATTTCTTTATGGTTAAAGCGGTTTTGCTGTGTTGAATGCGTTAAAAATTCACGTAAAATATTAGCCCTTGCTCTAGTAGTATCTTTTTCGTCGCGGGTTGCCATATACGAAGGACACATGGTGCCACCCGACAAATGCGTTTTTCTACAATCACCAGATCCATTGCACTGCTCTGCGTGTTGTAAAATATCTTGTTTATGAAATCTAAAAATGGTTTCAAATGCTGGTGTGTTTTGTCCGGGCTCATATCTGAGCATACTATTCATGGATGGTGTATCCACAATTTTGTTGGCGTTAAATATCCCTTTTGGATCCCAAGTATATTTAACCTCGCGCAGTAGTTTATAATTTTTTTCACCCACCATTTGCTTGATAAACTCACCACGCAAACGGCCATCACCATGCTCACCACTTAACGATCCATCGTATTTTTTTACAAGTGTTGCTACTTCTTCAGCAATAGTTCTAAACAACTGATTGCCCTCTACTGTTTTTAAATTAATAATGGGTCTTAAATGTATTTCCCCAGAACCAGCATGGGCGTAATGCACCGAGTACAAGCCATGCTTTTTTAATAACTCATTAAAGTCTCTTATATAAGCGGGTAAATCGTTTACATCCACTGCAGTGTCCTCAATAACGGGCACTGCTTTTTCGTCACCAGGTAAATTACTTAATAGTCCAAGCCCTGCTTTACGGAGCGTCCATATTTTTTTGGTATCGGCACCAAATAAAACAGGAAAATGATAACCAAGGCCTGCAGCGCGCATATCTGCTTCTACTGCATTTGTTAAAGCTAAAATTTCCTCTTTGGTTTCTCTCACAAATTCAATTACCAAAATAGCACCCGGATCACCCTCAACAAAAAAACGGTTTTTACTTTGCTCTTTGTTTTCTTTGGTACATTCTAAAATGTAATGATCAATTAATTCACTAGCGCTAGGATTGTATTTGAGACCAATTAAATTAGCGCGCAACGATTCATCGATGGTATTAAAGTGAACACATAAAAGTCCTGTTTCTTTGGCAGGCGCTGGCACCACTTGTAATTTAATTTCTGTAATAAAAGCCAGTGTTCCTTCTGAGCCTGCTATTAAGTTACAAAAGTTAAATGCTGGGCCGCCCGCAGTAAAAGGGCTTGCATCCACAAGCACATCAATGGCATAGCCAGTGTTGCGGCGTACAATTGATTTTTTAGGAAATTCTTTTCGAATTTCTTGTTGATTATCATAATTGCTAAGCATAGATCTTAGCGATTTGTAAATAGTTCCTTCTAGTGTTGTTAATTCACATTTAGCATGAAAATCATCATTGCTAATGGTATTAAAAACAACTTCAGATCCATCACTTAAAAAAGCAGTGACTTCTAATAAATGTTCACGTGTACTTTTATAAATTACAGAATTGGATCCGCAAGAATTATTACCTACCATACCGCCAATCATAGCCCTGTTGGCAGTAGAAGTTTCGGGGCCAAAAAATAACCCATGAGGTTTTAAAAACAAATTGAGTTCATCTCTAATAACGCCAGGCTCTACCCTTACCCATCCTTCCTCTTTATTGAGTTCTATTATTTTTGTAAAATATTTAGAAACGTCAACCACTATTCCATTACCAACCACCTGACCCGCAAGTGATGTTCCTGCCGTTCGAGGAATAAGAGAGGTATTGTTAACCGCAGCAAATGAAATTAAAGTAGCAATATCAGTCTTTGTTTTTGGTATTGCCACGGCAAGCGGCATCTCACGGTAACTTGAAGCGTCTGTAGCGTATAGCGTGCGCATTGTATTGTCAAAAAACAATTGTCCCTGCAGTGTATCTGCTAAACTTTGTAACGCTTTATTCATTGCTGCTTATTGGAGTCACGAATTTAGTTAAAATTGAAGACTAATAAGTCCTATAACTTTGAATAGCATTGTTGATTTGTTGTTGTTTATACATAATCACACGAACCATTTATGTTTATTAAATTATTCAGAAAAAACAATTACTCATAAACAAAACTCAATGTCAAATTAACATCGAAAGATAATATTGATATATAAAATGCCATAATAGACTAAATGGTTGATTGTAAATTATTTGTTATACGTTATGCACATTATGACAATATTTTATCCCCAAATGCCCCGTTTTTAACTTATTTCGGTGTATATCTACTCTAAATCGCCGAATAATTTTGCATTTTTACCAATTTTTAGTAACATTATATTGAATTTGCTTGCCCAAATTCACTTATTAATTCATTATTAAACAGACCAAACAAAATCTTATGAAAAGTTTGCTTTTAATTTTTTGTTCTGTGCTGTGCATGATGTCAGCGACATTCGCACAAACACGACAAGTTTCTGGAACCGTAACAGGTCCAGACAACAAAGCAGTTGCTTCGGCTACCGTTAAAATCAAGGGTAGCAGTACTGCAATTTCAACTAAGTCTGATGGTACATTTAGCATTAGTGCACCATCGGGTAATGTAACATTAGAGGTTTCATCTCTAGGCTTTGCAACCAAAGAGGTTTCAGTCTCTGGTTCACAAAGTAATGTTTCAGTTTCTTTAGCAACTGCATCTTCTGATTTAGGTGATGTAGTAGTTACTGCACTTGGTATCAAGCGTGAGAAAAAAGCTTTAGGCTATGCTTCTCAACAAGTAAGTGGTGACGAATTAAGAAAAGCTGCAAACTTCAACTTTATGGACGCCTTAAGTGGTAAAGCGGCTGGTCTTGACATCAAAATTAGTAGCTCAGGTGCTGGTGGTTCTACCAAAGCAGTATTAAGAGGTGCTAAATCACTTATCGGAACATCAGAAGCGTTATACGTAATTGATGGTATCCCAATGGTAAACAACAAAGGCGGTCAGCCTGGTTCTTACGGTGGTACCGATGGTGGTGATGGTCTATCTTCTATCAACCCTGCCGACATTGAAAGCGTAAACGTTTTAAGAGGCGCTAACGCTTCTATCCTTTACGGTAGCCAAGGTGCAAACGGTGTAATCGTTATCACTACTAAAAAAGGTAAGGCTGGTAAAACTCAAGTAGATTTTAACCACAGCACAATTGTTGATCAAGTATCTGAATTACCTGATTTACAATTTTCTTACGGTGCTGTTAATGGTTCAGATTACAACTGGTCTAAAACAAAATCTAACTACTACCAAAACAATTACGTGAATGAATTTTTTCAAAGAGGCGTAAACGTTACTAACTCAATTTCTGTGAGTGGTGGTAATGATAAAACAACTGCTTTCTTCTCTTATGCAAATATGAGTGTTAGAGGTATCATGCCAACAAACACTTATAATAAGCATAACATCACATTAAACCAATCTACTAAATTATTTAATAATAAAGTAACGGTTAGTTCTAACGTGATTTTTGCTTACGAAGAAACCAAAAACCGTCCAGGTGCTGGTTACTACAACAACCCATTAACTGGTTTATATTTATTTGCGCGTGAAAGAGATTTCAATGCATACAAAACAAATTATCAAGTTTTTGATGCAGCAAGAAATATCAACAGAATGAGTTGGTACTCTACCGAAGAAAAACAAAACAACCCTTATTGGGAAATCAATCAAAACTCTAAACTTCAAACTTCTCACCGTGTTATTGCAAACGTGAAGCTTTCTTACGATATTGCTAAAAACATCAAGTTTGAAACAAGAGGAAACATTGATTACAACAACATGTTACGTGATAACCGTTGGGCAGCAGGTGGCAACTCTGTAAGTGTTAGCCCTAATGGTACTTGGTCTTATACCAAATACAACGACCAATCGTTATACGCCGATGGTATCTTTACCTACAACAATACTTTTGGCAACTATTCAGTATCTGCTTTAGCAGGTGCGAGCTACCAAAAAAATACATTTAACAATGGTATGAACGTTGGTAACGGTACTATTCCTTTAATGTACCCTAACTTCTTTACGTTCGCTAACATTCCTTACAACATAGTATTCAACCAAACTATCAACAACACCATCAAACAAGGTGCTTTTGCGAATTTACAGTTAGGTTACAAAGACATGTTGTTTGTGGATTTATCTGCTCGTAATGACTGGGCTTCTACCCTTGCTCTTACTGGCAACCAATCTTACCTATATCCTGCATTTGGTTTGTCTGGTATCGTTAGCCAAATGGTTAATTTACCAGAAGCTATCTCTTTCATGAAAGTAAGAGGTTCTTATTCTCAAACAGGTAACGAAGTTCCATTTAACGTAGTTAACCCATGGAATAGAATTAGTGCTGCTGGTGGCCCTACAGGTATCGGCGGTATCGCAAGAAATACACAAGTTCCTTTCACCAACTTAAAGCCTGAAATTATTGAGGGCACTGAATTTGGTTTAGAAATGAAATTGTTTAAAAACAAAATTGGTTTAGACTTCACTGTATACAAAGATGTTAGTACCAATCAGTTCTTATCTCTTGCAGCTCCTTCAGGATCTGGATTTACTTCTTACTTTGTAAACGCAGGTAGAATTGAAAACCAAGGTTTTGAATTTACTTTAGATGCACAAGTTGTAAGTACAAGTAACTTCTCTTGGAAATCATCTGTAAACGTTTCTCGTAATACCAACAAAATTGTTGAGTTAATCGCTTCTAACCCTAACTACCAAGTTGGTGGTAATGATGAAGGATTTGCTTCAGTAATCAGAGCTGGAGGTTCTTTCAACGATTTATGGATTCACAAATTTGCTAGAGACGCTTCAGGCCGTATCATTTTAAATCCAACTACTGGTGCTCCAACAAGAGGTGCATTACAAGAAAAAGTAGGTAACGTTAACCCTGACTTCTTATTAGGTTGGAATAACAACTTCACTTATAATAACTGGTTTGCTTCTGTACTTGTACAAGGTAAATTTGGTGGTGTTGCTTTCTCTAAAACAGAGGCTTTCTTAGATTCGTATGGTGCGAGTCAAAGAACTGCTGACTACAGAGACAAAGGTGGTATGCCAATTAACGCTGTTCAAAACGGTAACCCAGTTACAACTATTGACCCTGCTGTATTTTTCTCTGCAGTTGGTGACAGAAATGGTATCATGGAACCATACTTATTCTCTAGAACAAACGTGAGAGTTGGTCAATTAGTTTTAGGTTACAACTTAAAATCTAATAAGGCAAATTCATTAATCAAAGAAGCTAACTTCTCATTAGTGGGTCGTAACTTATTCTTCTTATTTAAAGAAGCTCCATTTGATCCAGAACAAGCTATGAGTACTGGTAACGGTATGCAGTCTAACGACGTATTTGGCTTACCTGCAACAAGATCTTATGGTGTTAACGTTAAGTTTACTTTCTAAAAATTTTTTAAATACAATTTAGTATGAAACAATTATTTATTGCATCAATCATCCTAATTGCTTTTGGATCTTGTACAAAAGATTTCCAAAAAACCAATCAGGATCCCAATCAAATTTCTGATGAGATGCTTAAGCAAGACTTCAACCTGGTAGGTTCGCCTTTTGCAGGTATGTTGTACGAGCTGCATGGTAATCAGGGTAGTCAAATTGAAGAAGATCTTTGTTACGATTCATGGATGGGTTATATGAATACGCCAACTCCATTTACAAGTAATGTAAACAACACTACATATTATGTACGTTGGAACAACTACTGGAATCGTCAGTACAATAACGTAATGTCTCCTTCAAGACAAGTTATCCGTTTAGCACAAGAAAATGGTTTACCATTATTTGCTACATGGGCAAAACTGATCAGAATCTTATCTATGTCAAGAACATCTGCTATTTATGGTCCAGTAATTTATTCTAATTACGGTTCAACTGCAGCTACTGTGTTATATGATAAAGAATCTGATTTATACAACACGTTTTTTGCACAATTGGATACCATTCAAACAGAGTTTAATGCAAACAAAGCCTATGCTGGTTTTGCGAAATTTGACCCTAGCTTTAAAGGAAGTATCCCAGCTTGGCAAAAAGTGGTTAACTCACTTCGTTTAAGACTTGCGATTCGTATTTCTAAGGTAAACCCTACCCTTGCAAAAACACAAGGTGAAAAAGCTTTAGCTGATGCTGCAGGTTTAATTTCTACAAACGCAGACAACTTTAATATCTCATTACTTGGTAACATTATGCCAGTAGGTATGATTTGCTTCCAGTGGGATGACGCTCGTATGGGTGGCCCAATCGAATCATTTATGGTTGGTTTAAAAGACGGAAGAATCTCTAAATACTTCTCACCTGCCGATAACGCAAGTTTATATGCAGACCATCCTACTTCTCCTTACAAAGGGATCAGAAATGGTGCATTTATCGATGCTAAAATCCAACGTGTTACTTTCTCTAAAGTTTCTACAGATTTTAACAGCGTTCAAACAAGAAGACACTTCACTGCTTCAGAAGTTGCATTCTTAAGAGCAGAAGCTGCTTTAAGAGGTTGGACTGGTGCTGGTGATGCTAAAACACACTACGAAAATGGTGTTAGATTATCATTTGCTGACTGGGGAGCTGGTGGCGTTGATACTTATTTAGCAGATGCTACAAGCAGACCTATCAACTATGTTGATCCTATCGATTCTCGTAACAACTTCACTGCTCCTTCAACTATCACAGTTGCTTGGAACGAAGCTGATGACAGAGAATTAAAGCTTGAAAAAATCATTACTCAAAAATACCTTGCAACATTTACCAATACTTTGGAAGCTTGGGTAGACCACAGAAGAACAGGATATCCTAAAATTCCTTCTGCTGCTAAAAATGATTCAGGTCCAGAGTGGGGCACAATCCCTACTGGTCAGTTCATTAAAAGATGGCCTTTCCTAAATGGCGAAAGAACTGGTAACGCTGCTGGTGTAGCTGATGCGGTTTCTAAAATGGGTGCTGGTGCAAAAGATGATATTGCAACACGCTTATGGTGGGATACTGGCGTAGCTTCTAACTTCTAGTATTCTAGTTAGATTATACTAAAAAGCCCTCCGATAATTCGGAGGGCTTTTTTATTGGTTAAATATGAATGTTAATGTTTGTGATCCAGCTGCATCAAATAACGTTCAGGAAAATTTGTAGTGATATATTGTATTCCTTGCTCTAGTAAATGATTAAAATCTTCATCCTTATTTACCGTCCAACTACCTAACATTAAATGTAGCTTTTTAGCATTTGCCGCAATCGAAGGATTGCCTAAAAACTGCGCATAGTTAAAATTGATCCCATTAAATTTTGCAGCCATTATTTGTTCTAGCGTCTTGTTGTTTTCTAAATACAAAACGGTAGCATTTGGTCTTAGAGTTTTAATAGTTTGTAGTACTTCAAAATCAAAACTGATATAAATGATTTTGTCTTCGATGCCTAGTTGTTTAGCAAGCTCAACCGTTTCTGATGCTGTTAGCTGGCTAGTGGTATTACTTAATAAAGCTGCCTTAATTTCACAAATTAAGAGTGTGTGATGATTTGAAGCCGTACCCTTTTTAAAATAATCTTGTAACAGCGGCAAATCTTCGCCATTACTTAATTTTTTTTTATTTAGTGCAGCATAGGTTTTTAACTCGATCGTGTCGCCAAAATGTGTTGGGTCATGATTCACCACTAGCTTACCATCAAGGGTACGACGTACATCAAATTCACTACCAAAAGCTTTTATTTCAATTGCCTTTTGTAGCGCTGCAATTGAATTTTCTGGTAAGTTAAATTCTTTCCAAGCACCTCTATGTGCAATAATTTTTGTGTCTTGAGCATTCATTTGTTGTAGCATACAAAAAGAGGCAATGGTTACTATTAGTTTTTTCATATCAATTATTTTAATTGCTGTATCGCTTTTGCAACAGTAGAATCTGTGCTATTGAGTATTTGATAATAACCTTCGGTTCTAAACATTTGACGCGCCATTAACACTTTAATGGTTTGTAGTAAATAGGCTTTACCAGCTGCAGATACTTTACTTGCCACAATATCATCTTTAGCAGCTGCTGCTACAAAAGCGTTCCACTCTGGTGCTGAAGGTGTAAATCCTTTATCTAGGTCTGCAGGTGTTTTAAAGCTATTAAAATAATTGCGGTTGTTTTTATACAGTTCGTACACAAAATTAGAAAGTGTATTAGACAAATAAAGCTCCATAATTAATGTGTCTTGTAAACTAGCAGCAAGAGGCACAATAATATCTGGCGTAATACCACCACCGGCGTATAAAATATGACCTGCAGGTGTCTTATATTTTTTTCCTTTTAAATTACTTGAATCAGTTTTATCTAATAGGCCACTATGAAAACGGTCCATAAGTTCCTGCTCGTATTTTTCTTTACCTACTGCATAGGTTTTTTGAATATTTCTCCCAAGTGGCGTGTAATACCTAGCAATGGTTAAACGCACGGCGCTTCCATCGGTTAAGCCAAACTGCTGCTGCACAAGGCCCTTACCAAAAGAACGTCTTCCAATAATAGTAGCCCTATCCCAGTCTTGTAAAGCACCCGCAAGTACTTCACTTGCAGAAGCAGAACGCTCATCAATAAGTACCGTTAGTTTCCCTGTTTCAAATAAACCAGGTCTTTTACAAACAAAATCGTAGCGCTTACTATTGGCGCCTTCGGTGTACACAATTAATTTATTATCACTCAAAAATTCATCTGCTATATCTACCGCTTCTTGTAAAAGTCCACCGCCGTTACCACGTAAATCAAGCACCAACGATTTCATGCCTGCTTTTTGTAGTTTTTCTAAAGAAGACATAAATGTCTCATAGGTTCTTTCAGAAAACTTATCAATTTTGATAAAACCAATAGTAGGTTGTATCATGTATGCCGCGTCGATGGGCGAAACAGGGATAACACCTCTTGTAACATTTAATTGGATTTGTTTATTATTTCGTAGCACAGTAAGTTTTACCGTACTACCCTCAGCCCCTCTAATTTTTGAACGTACCCAATCGGCATTTATATTTTTTCCATAAAGTGTTATAGAATCGTTGGCTTTTAGAAGCTGATCTCCTACTTGTAAACCCGCTTTAAATGAAGGCCCCTCTTTAAAAACATTCATAACGTTAACGGTATCATTCATCATTTGAAACTCGATACCAATACCCATAAAACTACCCGCAATATCATCGTTAAAGGCCTCTAAATCACTAGCAGGTATATACGCCGAGTGTGGATCTAAATGTGATAGTAAGGCATCTGCAACCAGTTTATTGATACTATCCGAAGCTACCGGATCTACGTATTTATTGTTAATGAGTGACACAAGCTCCTGCACCGAACTACGTCCAGAAAACCCTAAAAATTTACCGCCCGCGGTATTGTCACGTAACTGGTATCCAATGGTCATTCCAACAATCATTACAACCGATAATAAAATAGGTAACCAGATACTTATTTTCTTTTTTTGCTCATTCATGGATTCAATTAATTTAGGAGTCCTTACAAATATCCTATTTAAACGGATAAAATTGTCCTAAAACCTTAAATATTAACCATATAAAGGTTGTTTTATGGCAGATATTTTCGTACTTCGTAGTATCATTTCTAAATTAAAAAAGATGCGGGTAACCTTAATTGCAGACAGTGGCGCTACCAAATGTGAGTGGTGCTTGCTAGTAGATGGCAAGAAAAAAAAGACCATTATTACAGATGGCTTAAGCCCCTATTTTTTAACTGCTGCTCAAATTAAAGCGCTACTAGAGCAGCACTTATTACCCAAAATCAAAAACTTTCCACCTAAAAACATATTTTTTTATGGCACAGGCCTTGCTAATCCAGCCAACGCCAAAGTAATTAATACCGTTTTAAAAAGCTTATTTGGTAAAGCCAATATCGAAATCAACAACGATTTAGACGCAGCTGCCAGGGCCTTATGTGGCAAACAAAAAGGGATTGCTTGTATTTTAGGTACAGGTGCTAACGCAGGATATTACAATGGTAAAAAAATTGCTAAAAATAGTCCAGGTCTTGGTTATGTTTTAGGGGATGAAGGCAGTGGCGCTTACCTTGGAAAAAAAGTGGTTCAGTATTATTTGTACCAAACATTTGACGAAGAATTAATGGCGCGTTTTAACAAGCGCTTTAATACCAGTAAAGACGAAATTTTAAATAATGTATACAAGCAACCACTAGCCAATAGATACCTTGCTAGTTATGCTATATTTTTAAGTGAAAACAGAGGCCATTACATGATTGAAAATATCATTGAAGATGGTTTAAACGATTTCTTTTTCACCCACCTTTATAAATTTAAAGAGAGCTGGAAACTACCCATCAACTTTGTAGGCAGTGTGGCACATGGTTTTAAAGATGTTTTAAAAGACTTGTGCAATACCTACGAATTAGAATTAGGAAAAGTTTTAAAAGCTCCAATGGAAGGTTTAATTACCTACCACAAATAATTATTCATGGCTGCATTTACAAGAATTACAGAGCAGGATTCCAATTATAGACAGTTACAAGACATGTCTGTACTTGAAGTACTCACAAATATCAATAAAGAAGATCAAACGGTTCCAGAGGCTGTTGCTGCCGCAATCCATGACATAGAAAAAGTAGTAAGTATTGCTATCGAAAAAATGTTAGGAGGCGGGCGATTATTTTATATTGGCGCAGGCACGAGCGGCCGTTTAGGTATTGTTGATGCTAGTGAATGTCCTCCTACCTATGGTGTTCCTTACGGATTAGTTATTGGTATTATAGCAGGCGGAAGCCATGCCATCACAAATGCAGTAGAAAATGCAGAAGATGATCCCAATCAGGGCTGGCTTGACTTACAGGCGCATAACATTGGTGTAAATGATGTTGTAATTGGCCTAGCTGCCAGTGGCACTACCCCATATGTAATTAGTGCACTTGAAAAGTGTAACGAACATAGTATTACTACAGCAAGCATTTCTTGTAATCCGGGTGCGCCATTATCTGCTGCTGCAAAGTTCCCGATAGAGGTTGTAGTAGGCCCCGAATTTGTAACGGGAAGCACAAGAATGAAAAGTGGTACGGCGCAAAAACTGGTGCTTAATATGATTTCTACTGCTGTTATGATTGGTCTTGGCCGTGTAGAAGACAACAAGATGGTGAACATGCAACTCACCAACGATAAACTCGTTGACAGAGGTGTGCACATGCTTATGAAGCAAATTAAAAGCGACAATTACGAAGCTGCTAAAGCTTTATTACTCCAACATGGTTCTGTAAAAAAAGCAACGGACGCTTATTTAGGCGCTTAATTATTTGTATGCATCAGATTGAGCCATTTTTTAATTGGAGACATTTATATACTGCCGAAGAAGATCCACAATCTCCTTTTTACGGTCGCACGTATTCCGAATTTGAATTTACTCAAGTGGTGTACAATTATTTCATACATCCACAGTGGGATGATTTTGGAAGCCGCACACTTTATTTAAAAATTCTTTTTACCGATTACGATGAACAGTATGCTATCATTGAACTTTTAGGCGAGTGGAATGACGCCATCGAAAATGATATCATGGAACTCAAAAGAGAAATCATTGACCATTTATCTAAAAAAGGTATTTGTAAATTTATTTTGATTTGCGAAAACGTACTAAATTTTCATAGTAGCGATAAAGAATATTACCAGGAGTGGTACGACGATGTATCTGAAGAAAACGGATGGATTGTGGCACTTAATATGCCGCAGCAAACCCAACAAGATTTTAGACAAAAAAAGCTGCACTACTATATCGAGCTCATGGAAATAGACAACTGGCGTAATTTTAAACCAGGCCATTTATTTGAAAAAATAAATTTCGAGTTGTCCAACAGGCTTACTTTATAACAAGTGATACTGTGCATTGTCGCGTAAGCGAACGCCATATGTTTCACCCAGTGTAATACCATGTTCAAAACTAGAAACTTCTAATACCAAGCCATCTATTTGCAACTGCACAATATAATGGCTACCCATAAATAATACACCCGTAACAATCCCCTGCAATCCATTACCTGTAGGCTTTTCAAGTAAAAGCTGTGAAGGCCTAATAAATAATTGCTGATCCGTATTTGCATCTGTAATTAACTGCTGAATGCGCGGAAACATAGAAACAGGGATACAGTTACAAGCACCCAATAATTTTGCTTCATACTCGTTTTGTGGTGTATAAAAAATAGCCGCAGGTGCATCATCTCTAATAACAGCACCATCTTTAATGAGGAGCATTCGGTTGGCCCAGGGTAATAAATCTGCTGCGTCGTGTGATACTAAAACACAAGTAGTATCAAAATGTGTTGCAATATCTGCTATCACATCTTGCATGATTTGTTTGTGAATTTTATCGAGATTCGAAAACGGTTCGTCTAGTAATAGTAAAGAGGGCTCTGTAGTTAACAGTTGTGCTAGTACAATCCGCTGCTTTTCTCCACCAGAAATTTGATTGGTTTTACGGGAAAGTAAATGCTCGATTCTACAAATTTGGTAAATATGATTGGCCCTTGCAGCAGGAATTTTTCTGGCCATGTCAAGTAGCTCTTCTACCCTATAATTGTTTCGCAGTTCAAAATGTTGCGATAAAAAGGCAATTTTTGGATGCCCCGGAATGAGT
>JAOASV010000038.1 GCA_030158535.1 Sediminibacterium sp. | reverse complement strand
CATTAATGCCTTTCTTTAACTGCATGCGCATATCAACAGCAGTGAGCTGCTTAATACCTTCATTAATATAAGAAAAATCTTTACCAAGTGAAAGTAGCGTTAGGATGCATAGCACTGCGTTATCAATAGAAGCTTTGTCGGTAAATGGAATGTTGATCGTGTAGTTTTGACTAGCATAGCTAACAATCATTTCGGTAAAACTCCCTTTATTGATTTCACTTGTAACAACAAGGGTTGCAGGAACCGATCTACTCCAAGAATAAAATGTTACGTGGCGTTTAAAAACAGACGCGTCACTTTCTAAGTTGTAGCCATGCATTTGATCTTTGCAGTAAACAAGGGTTTCAACCGTTTCAAATAACTGAAGCTTCTCCTTTATTTTTTCGGGCATACTATTAAACCCTTCTGCATGCGCTGGACCCATATGTGTTAACACACCCATGGTAGGTTTAATGATGGAGGTCAACAGCTGCATCTCGCCAGTGGTTGAAATCCCTGCTTCAAAAATGGCCAAATCATATGAACTATCCATTTTCCAAACACTAAGTGGAACACCAACTTGAGAATTGAAACTACGCGGACTTCTTACAATATTAAAACTTGTGTGAAGCAGCTGATACAACCACTCTTTTACGGTGGTTTTACCATTGCTGCCAGTAATCCCTATAACAGGCATATCAAATTTACTGCGGTGGTAGGCTGCTATTTTTTGTAGGGCAGCTAAACAATTAGGCACTTCAAAAAAAATAGCACCGGTGCAATAGGCCTTTAACTTAGAGAGATCAATGCCCCTGTTCACCACAAAACAGCGAACCCCCTGATCATATAAACTTTCTATAAAATCATGTCCGTCTCTGCGCGGACCAGGCAATGCAAAAAAAAGTGTTTGTTCTGCAAATACAAGTCGTCTACTATCGGTCAAAAGCTGCTCCACCACTAAACCACTTGTACCAGTAGGCGGCAGTTCTAATATGGCTGCAATATCATTTGCCGTGTATTTCATATCCGTAAATTAAGACAAAGATCCGTCAACAACGTCTTTAGGCGTACCCTTTTTGCGGTTATAAATAGAATAGACAATCGATCCTCCTATACAAAAAACAATAAAGAGTAAGGAAATAACAACCTGGGCATTTTTGCTTAATACCTGATTAAGATAATGCTCGCCTAGCATTTTTACACCAATAAAAACTAGTACAATGGCAATACCTTGTTGCAGATAATCAAATTTTGAAACGGCTCCTCTTAGTAAAAAAAACAAAGAGCGAAGGCCCAACACCGCAAAAATATTAGACGTATAAATAACGAGCTTATCGGTAGAAATACCCATTACCGCAGGAATCGAATCGAGCGCAAACACAAGGTCAATCACGGCAAGTAGTACCACAACAACAAACAAAGATGTATACTGTGGTTTTCCTTTTTCTCTAATTACATATTTTCCGTTACCATCGGTTCCTGAAAGCGGCAGGTATTTTTTTAAAAAACGGTATACCGCCGTGTCGTGTGGGTCAAATTCTTCAGATTCATTGGAAGTAAACATTTTAAATCCAGTATAAAGTAAGAAAATTCCAAAAATATATAGTAGCCAGTGGAACTGCTCTACAAGCGCCACCCCCACGGTTATAAAGAGCACCCTAAATACAATGGCCATCATAATGCCCACTAATAACACGCGTGGGTAAAATTTTTCATTTACCTTAAACGCATTGAATATTAATATAAACACAAAAATATTGTCGACACTAAGGCTCCACTCCATCAAATAAGCACTTAGGTACTCGAGTCCTGTTTTTTGACCTTCTTCGATCCAAACAAAAACAAAAAATCCAATGGCAAGTGCTACCCAAAATAAGGTTTGAAGTAGTGCCTGCTTAATGGTAATGGTCTTATTTTTTTTACTGAGTAGTCCAAGATCTAATACAAGCGCAAGTACCAAAACGATTGCAAAAATGAAATAAACCAACTGATGTGATGCGGTCATAAATAATTGTTATAAGTATTTTTTCTTGCGCCAAAATGCCACAAAAATTCCAATCAATAGTAATATTAAAATAGGTCCTGCGGTAGTTACTAGCTGCCAAAATGTTTTTTGGTCTGCTACTTTTTGTTTGTCTAGTAACCTAAGTACCACTACTTTATTTCTAGACTCAAACAAGCCATTGTCATTTACCAAGTAATCAATGGCATTGAGTAAAAATGTTTTGTTGGCAAACTGAAAGGCTTCAAATGGAAGTTCACCCATAGGAAGTGGACCCGTGGTTTTAGTAACCGCATTTGTTACAATATCTGCGTCAGATACCACAATTTGCTTTGTTTCTTTAATGCCTTTCTTTAAAAAAGGTAGGCCTGTAAATTGGCGTACCGAATCTATTACTGTAGTGCCAATACTATTGGCAAATAGAGAAGAAAATTTTCCTTCCAGTAACACTGCTACCGGTATATGACTTTTTGTAAACGTATATAAATCCGCTTCCGACTGCACACTATTTAAAGACACCATGGCCGGCGAAGCAATGCTTCGAGAACTGGTATCGGTAGCGAGTAAAATGGTCTTTTTAATACCTGGCGCCTTAACCGTATCAATACTAGATGGAAAAATAGGAAGTACCCTATCCATGTTTTTTGTGATCGGATTATCGGACGGCGTTGTTAAAAAAGGATAATACGGCCAAGGAATACGCTGCATGGTTGGTGAGCCGTCTGGATTTTTACCCACCACAATAGGAAGTTTAGCACAGTTTAAATCCTGCACTAAATCACCATTAATACGAACCCCATATTTAAATAAAAGCGGATCAATATTTAATCCTCTATCATAAGCGGTATAACCTGCCTGTGTGCGCATTAAACTATCCAGCTCAGCGTGAAGTTTATCAACAAACCAAATTACTTTTCCGCCATTTAAAATGTACTGATCAATTTTTAATTGATCTTCGTCACTAAAAGGCGCAGTAGGTTTTACTATTAATAGTAGGTCAATATCTGACGCGTTTGGATACCCCGATTTTAAATCAAAAATGCCAAGGTTATAATCGTTTCTTAATGTTTCTGCTAAATCACTCACCGTTAAATCGGTGGGCTCACCATTACCCACTAAATAAGCAACAGTAGGATAATTTATTTTGGTTACTTTATCAATTGCTGCTGCAAACTTATATTCTAGTAATGCTTCTGCGGCATTGCGGGTAGCTTCTTTGTCTTCTTTAGGTTCTACCGCTTCAATTACATTGTAATTCGCAAATATTTTTTTGCTGCTTCTTAAATCAACGGCAATAGGCTTTCTATTTCCATACCGCACAAGTGCCGACGGAACAATAAGTTGAGACGTAGATTTTTCGATACCTTCCGTAATTGCTGTTCTTTCAAATACAACACCTAGTGCAGCAAGACTATCAAAGTATTTCACTTTCGCTTCTTCATCAACAATACCAGTTCCAGGTTCAATAAATGAAACCTGAATAGGACCCGATGCATAGGATGTAAAGGTTTCTAAAATTTCGGCAGTAGCGATATTTAATTTTTTATAATCGGCAGGTAAATTGCCCGCTAAAAAAACTTCGATGGTAATGGCACTGTCCAGCTTTTTATCCAACAGTTTTTTTGTTGCATCACTTAAGCTGTAACGCTTTTCGGCAGTGAGGTCTAGGCTACCATGCAACCAAGTATTGGATGCATAAATGATAGCAACCAGTAAGCAGCCTACAATAATATTTGAATATTTTTGAAACATATTTTATAGGTGCAATTAGCGCTTAATAATATTTTGCTTGGTAATATGCAAAGAGGCCGCTATGAGTACAAAAAAATAAATAAGGTCATCTAGTCGTATAACGCCCCTACTAATACTTTTGTAATGAAATTTAATACCCAGCACTTCTGTGTAGTATCCGAGTTTACCTTCAAAAAATGAAAGTTTACTCACGGCTTCAACCCCTGCAAATAATAAGTAACAAGTAAATGC
>JAOASV010000037.1 GCA_030158535.1 Sediminibacterium sp. | reverse complement strand
TTTAAGCTTTTCGCTCTAATTTTAAACTGTCCGATTTTTAGGGACACTTACAATATGTCAATATTATTCCAAAAAATATGACAATAAACTGCCAATGTACTCTAATATGCATATTCCGTTCAAAATTAACCACTAATTACAATGGGGTAATGGCTTTAAGAAGTGATATGCGTTTTTGGTATATTTGACAACTATTTTTAGACTAGATCTCACAAGAATTTCATGAACGAACATATTAAAAAGTTAACAGAAAATATTAGGCATAAACTTCAAGTGAAAATAGAGGAGTATAAGGATAATGTTGTTGATACTCAACAATTTCAACAAGAACTTAAATATTTATCTGACTTCTCATTTGATGCAATTAAAACAATACGTACAATCTCAATTTATTCAGCAAGAGCAAAAGATGTTTATGAAAATTTCCTTTCAATAAAAAGCGCTGACGATTTACTTCAATCAATTGTTGGGATTAAAGAACTTATTTCAAATGGTGTTCACAATTTTGCAAAAAGAGAAATCAGATACCTAATAGAAATGACTGTAAAATATTTAGTTGTAGATCAAGAAATAATGGGTAAATCATTAAGTGTTAAAACAAAGTATTTAGTTGATAATATTCCTAATTCTTCAATTGAGGTTGTTGATAGGATTTCTACACCTTTTGATATATTAATAGATACTGAATTTAAAAATGAAATCAAGGACATATTCTATAAAGCTTGTGCCTATGTTCACCCTTCACAAAGGCAAATTGAGGAACAAATTGACAATTATTCTAAAGGTGTAAATATCGGTTTTGAAAACGCTAAAATGTTAGCCAACATAAATAAGGCAACATTTCGAGCTTATGATATCATTTTAACACTTTTGTTTATAGGTTTTGGTCAATCCATGTCTAGTGACTTATTTGTCGAAATTTACGAAAACGAACCTAAATGGAAATTTCATAAAGGGAAATATATAAAAAAATATTCAATGCTTTTCGATTACAAATCGGAGAGACAGATTAAAAACAGTCAATTAAAGTAAACTAATGTATCAGGCATAATGTATTTATTAGTCATTATTGAAGATAAGTCTAATGAATCACTACAGAAAAGAATGGTTGCTCAGTTTGTTTGGAATATTTTTACAAAATTAGATAGGTATTAGTAGGAACTCACTTTTGGAGAATCAAACCGTCAACCAGAACTGTATTCGACATGAAGCACAAATTTCAAATTAACCACTGAACAGCTAATTTATTGTAGGTGCTGTTATAGCCAGTGTTTTTTCCCACCATCCTCGAAACCATTGTCTAAATTGCGTTTCTCTGTAGTAGAGTATCCCATGGACTATGGCTTGATCAAAACAGCTCCCCTTTAAAATCCTTCAATGGAATAACTAAATCAATTAATTCTATAGTAAAATTTTTCGATGCCTGTATTGGTGCAATAATTTGGCTGAATGATTTGTGGTCCTTGGTAATATAGCCGTGAATATTTCTATTAAACAATTGTGCCATCAATTTGCAATCATCTTTAATTACATTCCTTTCAATGTTTGCAATCTGTTCTTTATTATGTAGCAATATAGAATGAAATTCACCAGCAGTTTTACCGTCGAAAAAGTCAAAAGGTATAATCTTAACAAAGTCCAAAGGTAGATTAGCAGGGTCATCTTTTACAGAGTATTCAGCCACAACAATTGATGAAAGGAAAATCTCAATTTTCTTTTCCATGAAATATTTAAAATAGTCCTTTGCGTTTTGATGTAAATCATCATTGCTTTTGAGTAAGCGTATACAAAAAGACGTATCGAGTAAAATGCTATCCATTTGCACCTCCTCTAATTTGTTGGAGCCAGCTATCTACATTAGTAATTTCGTTCCACTTAATAGATGCTCTTTTGATTAGTAAATCCAGTTTGTGCTCGTCATAGTTTGGATTGTACGTTATGTAATCAATTAATTTTAGGTCAAAAGGTTTTCCGTCAGCAAGGTTTTGTTTGCCTTTTGCCCTCACTCCATAAACCTTGAATAGTCGTTTTTCGCCTTCCAAAAGCTGTTGCTCTGAAGCACTAATAACTAATTTTCCATACTCCTTTGTCAATAGATGAAAATTAGGATTGTTTCCTCCTTCTTCATTTATTTTACCATATAAAATAAATTCTGTTTCAATATAATTAGCGGCAATTTTGAAGTAAGATGTGTCCTTATTGATTTTTAAAAATGTCTCTTTTGCAGATGAGCTAAAAAAAGAAATTTCTAAACTTTTTTCAGCAGCTCTTCTTTGAAATTTATCTATAATTTCTGCTCTTTTATTATCCAGAAAGTCAATATTACCTCTAGTTCTAATTTCGGTGCTTAATCCATTAAATAACAGAACGCCTGAAATAGGTAGATAAAATAAATTACGGGCAGATCCTTCTTCGATTTTGTATGATATATGTGGACGTTCAGCTTTTTCACCTCTTGTTGGGTACAAAAAAGTTTCCACATCGCTGATTATTTCTTTTATCTCAGAGATGTCAATATCAATAGGTTTCAGTGGCTTATTGCCAACCTTACCATCAATTTTAACTTCTATATAACCTTGTTCTTCCACAATTCAAATTTACAGATTTAAAGTTATAGTTAAGGTATTTCCTTTATTTCCAATCCTCAATTATTTTTGCCTGTATATAAGTGTTTAAATTGTATTGTTATTTAATCTAGTGTACAATCTTCCTACCATCGGCTATAAAGTTTTCTAGTTTGAAGAAGGTGGTGCGATTTTTCCAAAAATGTTGATACAGAGAACTAAGCACTCGAGTTTGACAATACTAAGTCAGATGGCACTCCTAGAAAATTATTGTATATAACATAGATTACTACCCTGGGATAGGGGCCTTTCATTGTGCTCAAAGAGTGGTTTAAGGAGAAAGTTGGTGATGGTTAATGATAGGTCATCTGTTTTATTGATGTGATAATAGTTGATTTTTATATGTCATTTTCAATTTGTTCGTATGTCAATATCCGACTTGCTAATCTATCAATAGTGTCTAGAGAAAATCTATTTTTAACTTGTCTCAAGTGTGATATTAATGGGTTGATGTCGGTGTCAGTTTCAACTATCAAATATTTTATATCGTCTGGTTGAAAATTTAGTTGTAAATGCTCGACCCTTCTATTATATTCTTCTTTTTGTTCCGAAGTCATAATCTTACTGAGAGGTATGAAAGCCAGATATTGTTCCGAAATAGGAGGAACATATCTCCATTCTCTTTCATTAGCAAACACATAATTCTTCTCAGTTGGTTTGTCTGGTCTGATTAAGTCCCCTTTGTAATTCTTAATATACCGCAAAGTATTAATTGTATTATTATAAGCCCTTTCAAATGTCCCTGTTGTATCATTTGATTTTGCAACAAATTTGAAAAGATCTTCAATTCCACAGATGAAGCTTTCTGTAAATAAACTTTCCTTGCTAGAATACATCACAGGATTTAATCCATGCTTTATAGCCCATTCCTTGTTCATCCCAATTCCAAACTTTCCATAAGTTCCTATGTTTTGTTTTAGTTCTGACAACCTTAAATCACTGAATGAAACCATAGGTACAGCAAACTCTTTTTTCTTATTTCCACCAAAAATACGTTCTCTAGCATATGAAACTTTAAATGTGTCGTGAAGTATTGCTTCAAGTCTTTCCTTTGACGTGAAGTGGAAAAGTATGTTGGGATATAGCGCCATCGTTAATATTTTTTATTGTAAAGCTATTTCAATTCTAATTCCGAAGAAAGTGATCCAGTAATTCCGACTAAAGTTACCCAATCAATGTCGATATCCATATTACATTCCAGCGAAACCATGCCAGTTTATTGCACATTGGATCTGATAAATTATTCCTCCCGCTCTATTTTTTCAATATAACTATCAATTTCAAGTAATTTTTTATTGATCGCTTTAGTGCTATATTTTTCGGGATTATAAAACCCACCATACCATTCAAAATTATCTCT
>JAOASV010000036.1 GCA_030158535.1 Sediminibacterium sp. | reverse complement strand
AATGGACATACTCTGCTCATTAGCAGCAACTGGGTAAGCATCGAAAACGAAGCTTTTTACACCCAGCACGAAGTGGTACCTGATGCATCCTTAAGGGCATTTGACAATCAGGTATTGGCAGATAGTATCCTATCTGAAATACCTAATGCTTCTACCCTAGTTACTCGCTTTATAAAAGAAGAAAAAACAGTGCTAGATGTTACGCATGAAATACTAGCCAATGGTTATTTAAAAATTACACAAAAAGGCACCACTCCAAGTGGAGATGCTTTTACAAATATTGAAATATACCACAAACAATTAAGTGTAATGCCATATGCTGCATCGGCGGCTGGTGTTGCCATTAGACCCACCAAAGAAGGTGTTATCAAACACAAAGCTTTATGGGCTATGGAAGAGCAAACCAATATGCAGCTTGATCAAATCAAGCAACAAATTGAGTTACTTGCCAAGCAAGCACAAGAAATTAGAAAACGTAAAGAATTAAGTTTAATGATTTACGAAGCCAAGCTTGGATTCAAACCTCAAATTGGACATACCTATCATTTATATGAGAAAAAAGATGGTAACCACATGCTGTCATTGGTATCACCTGGTGAATGGGGAGGTAATGGCCCTTTCAAACAATTTATTTCGAGCGTTCGACTACTAGCCGATCATACCTGGGTAGAAATTAGTGAGTAAAGGCTACCGCCTTTTTCAAACAAACGATCAACGTGTTTTTCTACAGCTTCGTCTTTTATTAAAACAGGTGCATGATGTGGTTTAATTCTTGCATCAATAACAAGTGGCCCAGTACATCCCCAATGTTTATTTTGCGTAAAAGATCCAATGCCATACATATCATGAGATGGATTGCTTCTTGTATAAGTCACCCATAAATAATTATTAAGTGTTGCTGCTGTAAAATTTGCATCATCACATACTACAATAATAGCTACACCATCTAATTGAGCACCTGATAACTGTGCATCTAATGCATTCATTTGACTAGCGGCATCGGCGGCATTTGTATACGCTGGTGCAGTAATACACACTACACCTGGCATAGCAAGATGTGCGTCACCAAAGCCTTGTAGACCATTTAATACCGTAGGAACCTCATTTGATAAATTCCGAATTTTATCGCCATATGCAGCAAACACTACTTTACTACCACTATTGATACCCGTTCCAGAATAGTCCAGGGTATCCATGGTGGTGTTGGTATAAAAATGAACATCACGTGTGAGGTTGATACGCTCCAGCAAGTAGGTCATGAACGATAAAGTATCTTGCGCATCAATATGCTCATTATCTGAACCCGTAATAAATAAAAACTTGGCTAAACTTAATTGACCCGTGCCTAAAATATGATTGGCAATGGTTAACAGTTCGGCAGGTTGTTTGGTGGGTGTATATGGGGTGTAACGCTCACTACCTACTGCTAATAACAATGGATGGACACCAGCAGCATCCACTGCATGCACTGATTTTAAACCAGGTATTTCTTGCGGTATCGCATCACCAGTAATTTCATGAATGAGCTGACCAAAACTTGTATCTTCTTGAGGAGGTCGACCCACAACTGTAAAAGCCCAAATCGCATCTTTTTTAGCGTACACTTTATGAACACGCATCAGCGGAAATGGATGCTGCAAACTATAATAACCAAGGTGATCTCCAAAAGGTCCTTCAGGTTTATTTTCGTTAGGATATACTTCTCCCGTAATTACAAAATCAGCGTCGGTACTTAAACAAAATCCATCTTCGTAGGTATATCTAAATCTTCGAGAACCCAAAAGTCCTGCAAATGTCATTTCGCTAATACCCTCTGGCAGCGGCATTACAGCTGCTACACTATGTGATGGCGGGCCACCAATAAAGCAACTTACTTTTAGGGGTTGACCTTTTTTATTGGCTTTGGTTTGATGTACTCCGATGCCTCTATGTAATTGATAGTGTAATCCTATTTCTTTATTTAACGTATAATCGTTACCTGTTAATTGAATTCGGTACATGCCTAGGTTGGCATTAAAAATTCCTGGCTTGTCAATATCCTCGGTGTACACTTGAGGCAGTGTTACAAATGCACCACCATCATTTTTCCAATGCTTGATGAGTGGTAAATCTGAAATATTTATTTCTTGATATTTTACCGGCTTATTAAATGGATTTTTTAAAGGAAGCGCTTTAATAGCTGCAAGCCCTGCCGTAAAATTATCTAGTGGATGCTTAAGGGCATCTATCGGATTGTTTCTTAATTGAATGAGTTTTTTTACCGAGTCTAGGCTATGTCTAAAAATGTACTTGCTTCTTTCCAGCGTTCCAAATAAGTTGGAAACGGCCCTAAAATTTGACCCTTTTACATTTTCATATAGTATGGCTGGGCCTCCCATTTCATATACACGAAGATGAATGGCTGCCATTTCTAAATTAGGATCCACTTCTTCTTTGATACGTACTAAATGACCTGCTTTTTCTAAATCTAATAAACAGGCTTCTAATGATGGGTAAGACATACTACACTAACAATTTTGTATCGATATAGTTCGTAATAATTGCCTGCAAATTTATGCATAAGGAGTCAAGATTTTAGTATTTTTACAATATGACCCATTTAAGTGTAAACATCAACAAAATTGCCACTTTGCGCAATGCCAGAGGCGGCAACAATCCGGATGTTATTAAAGTAGCCCTCGACTGCGAGAAGTTTGGTGCAGACGGCATTACGGTGCATCCCAGACCCGATGAGCGTCATATCACCTATAAAGACGTGCACAATTTAAAAAAAGTACTTACTACCGAGTTTAATATAGAGGGCAACCCCACCGAAGAAAAATTTGTAAAACTTGTTTTGGACACCAAGCCCCATCAGGTAACACTCGTGCCAGATGCACAGGGTCAGCTCACCAGTGATCATGGATGGGATACCGTTAAAAACCAAGACTATTTAATTAAAACGATTGCGCTTTTTAAAAATGCAGGTATTCGGGTTTCTATTTTTGTAGACCCTATTACAGCCATGGTGGAGGCAGCTGCCACAACGGGCACTGACCGTATTGAACTATACACAGAGTCGTATGCATCTGCTTTTACAAAAGGCCTTCAAGAAAAAGCGGTAGAACCCTATAAACAAGCAGCTTTACTAGCACATCAATTAGGACTAGGCATTAATGCGGGTCATGATTTAGACCTTCAAAACCTTGCTTTCTTTAAAAAATCAATCCCTCATTTAGATGAAGTAAGTATTGGGCATGCACTTGTCTGCGATTCCTTATATTTAGGATTACATAATACCATTCAACTCTATAAAAGACAACTTCAATAATGGCCACTATGAAAAAAACAATCCTTGCGCTAATGGTACTACTTACTTCAGTAGTTGGTATGGCACAAAAAATTAAACCCGTTTTACCTGTTCCTACCAAAGAACATTTGGTATGGCACGAAAAAGAATTTTACTTGTTTATACATTTTGGCCCTAACACTTTTACAGATAAAGAATGGGGCGATGGTAAAGAAGATCCAACTGTGTTTGCACCTACCGAGCTTGATTGTAATCAGTGGGTGCGTATTGCAAAACTTGCAGGTGCTAAAGGCATTATATTAACGGCTAAACACCATGACGGCTTTAGCTTGTGGCCTTCTAAATATAGTACGCATACCGTTAGAGAAAGTAAGTGGTTAGAGGGTAAAGGTGACGTCGTTAAAATGCTTTCGGATGCTTGTAAAAAAGGCGGTATCGAAATGGGCGTTTATATTTATCCATGGGACAGAAACCACCCCGATTATGGCACGCCTAAATACAATGACATTTACATTGCTACCATGAAAGAATTATTAACCGGCTATGGTAAATTTTTTGAACTATGGTGGGATGGTGCTAACGGCGAAGGTCCTAATGGTAAAAAACAAGAATACACATTCAGAAGATTTGAAGATTCGGCATTTAAATATCAGCCACATCTCATGATATTTAGTGATATTGGGCCAAGCATTAGATGGTGTGGAAA
>JAOASV010000035.1 GCA_030158535.1 Sediminibacterium sp. | reverse complement strand
GTGCTAATGGCATTGTTGACCATTTTTGTACGGTCTAAAAACGGCTCAATCACCACACCTTCTGGTAGCATTTTTTGAATTTCCGCAACCCTTGCTTTTACTCGTTTAATGACTTCCGACGAATTAGCCCCTTTTAACATCATAACTACCGCTCCCGCTACTTCACCATCTGCATTATACGTCATGGCACCATACCTAATGGCAGCGCCATATTGCACGGTTGCAACATCACGTATGAGAAGTGGCGTACCGCCATCTAATGATTTAACCACTACTTTTTCAATATCATCGATACTTCCGGTTAAGCCTTCTGTTCTGATATACAAAACAGTAGGCCCCTTTTCAATATAAGCTCCACCCGTATTTTGATTGTTTTTTTCAAGTGCTTCAAAAACATCACCGATGGTAATACCCATCGACTTTAATTTCTCCTGCTTAACAGCAATTTCATATTGCTTTAACTTCCCGCCAAAACTGGACACTTCAGCAACACCAGGTGTTCCTAACAATTGCCTTCTAACAATCCAGTCCTGAATGGTTCGGAGCTCCATGGGACCATAAGTGTTTTCAAATCCTTTTAAAGGCCTAACAACATACTGAAATATTTCTCCAAGCCCCGTAGAAACTGGCGCAAGTTCTGGAGCACCCACACCTTCAGGGATTTCTTGTTTTACTTTTTGAAGTTGTTCTGTAATTTGTTGTCGAGCCCAATAGATATCGGTTTCGTCATCAAACACTATCGTTACTAGTGATAATCCAAATCTGGAAAAACTTCTAATTTGTTTAAGCCCTGGAATACTACTACAAGACTGCTCAATTGGAAATGTTACCAGCCTTTCAATATCTGGCGCCCCAAGTGAAGGTGATACTGTAATTACTTGCACTTGATTGTCTGTAATATCTGGAACAGCATCAATAGGAAGCCTGGTTACTTCATAACTACCCCAACCAACAAGTGCGATTATAAATAAACCAATAATTAATTTATTGGCTATAGAAAAATCAATGATTTTCTTTAGCATCTGTGCTATAATTATGTCAAAAAAAATAAATAGAAAAGGGTGCGTTCGTAAACGCAAAAGACATTAGGCCCTAGGAGGTCTAAATAAGGAGCCGAGCGCAATGGTAGAAAGTGAGTTGGACTGCATTACAGGCCAAACGCTGCGGTTAATATTCACAAATATTTTAGGAAGCTCGTATTTGAATACAGAAAAAACAACGGTGTTTTGCATTTGAAAGTGAGCCGACTTAAATGGTAAGTTTTGGTCTTTTTGCTCATCGGTGGCATCACCATCATCACCCACATAATGCATATACATAAAACTTAGTAAAGACAAATTCCCATTATCAAGCTTGTGCTCCATGAAATGCTCAATCAATAAAGGCATTTTTAGGAGCTGATTAAGCTCCGTAGCACCTAGTAAATAGATGGCTAAAAATATATAGGCTGCCCTTTTTTTCACCTTTTAAAGATATAAAAAAAAGAGCAGCCTACTATAGATTGTTGTTACTTTTTGAAGGCATTCAAAAACAGCCATTCTCCCCCAAGCATCCAGCTTGTTTGTGCCATACGGCTCATACTAGACTGTAAATTATAGCGGTATGCCAGATTAATCTTGAGCTTACTTTTAAAAATAAGCTGCATGCTAGGCGCTAAATCAAGGTAGCTCTTGCTTGTTCCAGGGATTGATTGACCGAGCAGCTCTGCGTAAATATTAAAGTTGGTTTGGTCGTAACTCGTATATTTTTTGGGAAATATTAGATGCCCAAACGACAATGAATAATTGATTGCCGAAGCTTTGTTACCCATTAAGAGTTGGTGCGCTTTGCTATCTCCATTAATGCTTGCATAGCCAATGGTAGAGGATATCGCTAGCTTGTGCAAGAGTTGTGTAAAAACCAAACCTACTTGATTACCTGATTGATCTCCTTGCAAGTTGATTTCTTGATACATAGGTTTTGTATTGCTATGTGCTATTTCTGCAAAAGCAGCCATTCTAAAATGGCTATACATACCATCTGCACTAAAAAAACGATACTTGCCATAGGCCCTAATACTCTCTAAACCAAAAGGCGTATTGTTAAGTGCGCCATAGGTTGCGGACCCATGGATCATTAAATTTTTACTTGCACCATACATTAGCTCTGTAGCATGTCTTGTACTAGATGAAGCGCCCTGATCAAAAAATTTAGCGCTCTGCTTTACAGCAATTGAATTAGCAGGCATATTACTTGCTGGCTCAGTGTATACATATAGTTCTTGCGCCCCTGCCTGAACGCATAAAATCAACAACAAAAAGAAATAGATTTTTTTCATGTTGTTTTATTTTAGCACTACTAAATATGTTTTAGCAGACATATCTGAATTTGAACCTGCTGGTATTTTTTTAAAATCTTTGGGGAGCATATACTGCTTACCTATCAATTGCAATTTTTTGCTTCCTTGCAAAGTAGCAGGTGGCGTTCCCATGATTTTATACTGAATACCATCGAGGGTTAGTAACCCGTTTTTATCTACGTTTTGTTTATTAAAATTAACAACCACCGTAAGGTTGGCCACCGAAAATCCGGCATCCACAACTGCCATTGCAATTTGATCAAACTGGGGCGTTGCATCACTGTTAAACCGAATATCGTAGGTAGAAGCTTCGATGTTTACAAGCACGGTATCAACAAAGGAAATGGCCGAAACCGCTTTATATATAGCTTTGGAGCACATGGCACATGTTAAGCCACTGGCTTGTAAATTTACTTTTTGCACTTGTGCACTAGCACCAATAGCCCAAATACAAGCGATCAATAAAAATACTTTTTTCATACTTTATAGTTGATGAATGATTAATTTTTTTTAGCCGCTTTACGCTCGTACTGGCAACATTCTGGAAGCTCGTTGTAGACTGCATCCGGGGCTGTTACATCTTTGGTATCGTAACCAACGCTAGCAATTTTTTCTTGAATTTTTGCATTGCTAGTAGCCGATTCCAAATAAGTAATTTTGAGCATCTTTGTTGTCTTATTCCAAACAGCTGTTGTAGCACCTGCATCCTTAGCCGCTTTTTCGATGGTTGTTTTACACATACCACAATTACCCCAGATTTTAACGGTTTCAGTTTTTGGAGCAGATTTAGTTTGAGCAATCACTACAGTTGTAGTTAAGATAATAGACAAAATAGACGCGATAATGAATTTGATTTTCATACAATTAATTTTTTAAAATAATAAATAAGTTGAGCCATGCACGTAACATGGCAATAAAGAAAAGAAAAGAATTGAAAATAAAAGGACAGAAAGACCTAAATCAAGAACACGCCAATACGCTTATACGTATCCTGTTCATTTAAATTGGGTGGTAACTTTTTAAGGTATTGATTTGCCGTGTATGTGTATGTATACAATACAGACTCCACATAAAACTGTGGTATAACCGCCTCAATAAAATTTGCGAATACAATAGTAGAGGTTGTTGACTTATGTGAGTCTTCTAGTTTAACAACATCTATTTTAGAATGGCAGCACTTATTTTTTTTAGTGCTATCAATGCGCATGCCACAAATGCATTTTTTTACCTCCGAACGACCTAGCTCAATAGAACTGAGCTTTCCCATGCAGTAATGGCTATTCATTACAAACCCAGTAGACATGACTAGGTAAATAAGTGCAATAAATAGGGTTAAGAGGCGCTTCATGAATACAAAGCTACAATAGTTTAATTAATAAAGTTCCACCAGATTCCAATACGGGTCCAAAGCGTGGTATTGGGGTATAAAGCCGTCATAAAATTAGGCTTGCTAAATGAAAATCCGTTGGCCGTATTAAGGCTATTTAGGTTTTCGAACCTGATAAATCCTTTTAAACGCTTGATTCTGAAATGAAAGTAAGCATGAATATCGGGCCTATTGGAAAGCTGCTGTGTGTTCTGATAAAAATAGGCGCCCAAAAATGGCGAATACCCATCGGCGTTGTAAGCTGTAAAATACTGCACTTCCAGGCCTGTAGAAACGTCT
>JAOASV010000034.1:2779-4008 GCA_030158535.1 Sediminibacterium sp. | reverse complement strand
CTATAACCAGGATCAATGGCAAGTATTTTTTTACTTCCAAGTGGTGCACTTAATAATAGCTGACGTAAATTTTCGGCAAACACGTTGATCGCTTCTTCGTCTGCTTTTTGCTTTAAGGATGTGCGGTACTCTGTTTCTAAACTTGGTTGAAGTAGTCTGCGATAGGCATCTTTAATAGATTTTTTTACGTGTTCACGCCATGAGCTTAAATCTTGTAAATAAATAGATTCAATAAGTGCTAAGGCCTCTTCTTCGACTGGAGCAATACTCATACGCAATACCCCTTCGAAAAAACCACGTAGTATAGCCATAGTTCTATGCGATGGTATTTTATGAATGGGTTCAGAAAAATCAAAATAGTCTTTGTATTTGATGCCTTCTGTTTCTTTATCAGACAATACTTTGGTTTGAATACAGGCTGTTTGTTCAAAGAGTAAACGCATTTTAGCGCGAACCACATCATTTTCGTTAATAAGTTCAGCTATAATATCTCTTGCACCTGAAAGCGCCTCTTCTGTAGTGGTAATTTTTTCATTAAAATACTGTGCAGCTGTTTGCTCTACATCTTCATTTCCTTGCGCCAACATAAGTGTTGCCAGTGGCTCTAATCCATTTTCTTTAGCTGTTTGCGCTTTTGTTTTTCGTTTTGGTTTGTAAGGCAAATAAATATCTTCGAGCGCAGCAAGTGTTGTCGCGTTATCTAATTTTTTTTGCAGTTCGTCGGTCATTTTTCCTTGTTCTGCAATGGCTTTTTCAATAAAATCTTTACGTTCCGTAAATGTTTTTAAAAATTTAGACTCTTCTTCAATTTGTTGAATTTGAACTTCATCTAAACCACCCGTTTTGTCTTTACGGTAACGCGCAATAAAAGGAATAGTAGCTGCTTCACTAAATAAATCCAAAACCGCTTGAACCTGAGATACCTTAATGTTTAATTTGGAGGCAATAATTGGAGCAAAAGAACCCATAAATACACTTGAAATTTAAAATAATTAATGTCTTTTAATCAATTCGGAAATGAGTGTTTTTCCGTTGTTCTGAATCACGAGATCCAAAATTTGTGCAGTGGCTTTAGCATCACCCCCAGCCCTATGTCTATTTTCAATTTGAATATCTAGGGTACGGCACAAATGACCCAATCCATACTTTTTGTGACCTGGAAATGCCTTTCGGCTTAACCGTATGGTGCACAACTTTGGCACTTCTAACTGATAACCAGCAACTTGTAA
>JAOASV010000034.1:0-2769 GCA_030158535.1 Sediminibacterium sp. | reverse complement strand
GTTATAATGCACAAAAGAATAGTCAAAATTGACGTTATGGGCCACAAAAACCCTGTTTTCCAACAAATTAAAGATATTGGCTGCCACTTTATCAAAAGAAGGCGCCGCCGCAACCATTTGATTGCTAATACCGGTCATATTGGCTATAAACGGGGGTATAGGCTGATGTGGGTTTATGAGCGTTTCATAGACACCCTCTATCTGCTCACCATCATGTAATACAATGGCTATCTCGGTTATCCCATGCTGCGATGGAAATCCCCCTGTGGTTTCTATATCAACTACTGCAAACTTCAAAACACTGATTTAAGGGCCCAAATTCGCTTTTTTACAAGTCCGATACAAATAAAAAAAAACACCCCCATTTTTTGTACTTTCGCAACAAAGTTTTGAGCATGGAATTGAGTAAGAATTATGTCCCAAATGAAACGGAAGCTAGATGGTACCAACATTGGCTATCAAAGGGTTATTTTAAAAGTACCCCAGATGAGCGTGAGGCCTACACAATTGTAATGCCCCCACCCAATGTTACCGGGGTTTTACACATGGGCCATTGCTTAAACAATACCATTCAGGATATTTTAATTAGACGTGCCCGTATGCAAGGTAAAAATGCATGCTGGGTACCTGGAACCGACCATGCTTCTATTGCCACAGAAGCTAAAGTAGTAGCCATGCTTAGAGAGCGTGGTATTACCAAATCAAGTTTATCGAGAGACGAATTTTTAGCATACGCTTGGGAATGGAAAGAAAAATACGGCGGCATCATTTTACAACAGCTTAAAAAAATGGGCTGTAGTTTAGATTGGGATCGTACTGCTTTTACCATGGATCCGGATTACTACAAGTCGGTTATTCAAGTGTTTTTAGACCTTCATAAAAAAGGACATATTTATAGAGGTAAAAGAATGATCAACTGGGATGTTAAAGCAAAAACGGCCCTTTCTGATGAAGAAGTTATTTACAAAGAAGTTCAGAGTAAATTATACCATATCAAATATGCCATCGAAGGCAGCAATGATTTTGTAACGGTTGCTACTGTTAGACCAGAAACCATTTTTGGTGATACAGCGGTTTGTGTAAATCCACTAGATGAACGTTACAAGCACCTACATGGTAAATTTGTTTTTGTTCCTTTAATTAACAGACGCGTTCCTATTATTACAGACGAGTACGTTACACTTGATTTTGGAACGGGCGCTTTAAAAGTGACGCCAGCACACGATATCAACGACTATCAATTAGGCCAAAAATATAATTTAGAAGTTATTGATACACTCAATGATGATGGTACCATGTCTGAAGCGGCACAATTTTTTATTGGTGAAGACAGGCTTGATGTGCGTAAAAAAATGGAGGCGGTTTTATCCGAGGCTGGACTTTTAGAAAAAGTAGAAGCATACACAAACCAAGTTGGTTTTTCAGAAAGAACAGATGCTATGGTAGAACCTAGGCTTAGTTTGCAGTGGTGGGTTAGCATGAAAGACATTGCGTCTCCTGCATTACAATCAGTTATGGAAGAAGCCATTCAGTTTCATCCGGCCAAGTTTAAAAACTTGTACCGACACTGGATGGAAAATATTAAAGACTGGTGCATTAGTAGACAACTTTGGTGGGGCCACCGCATACCAGCTTGGTATGCACCTGATGGTACCGTTGCTGTTGCAGCTAATGCAAATGAGGCACTTGCAATCTTACAAGAAAATAACGCGGGTCTTACCCTTGCAGATATTAAACAAGATGAAGATTGCCTTGACACCTGGTTTTCAAGTTGGTTATGGCCTTTTGAAGTTTTTAAAGGTTTATCCAATCCGGGTAATGAAGAAATAAAATATTACTATCCAACGCAAACACTTGTTACGGCTCCTGAAATTATTTTCTTTTGGGTAGCGCGTATGATTATGGCGGGTCATGAATACATGGATCAAAAACCTTTTGAACATGTATACTTTACTGGCATTGTAAGAGATAAGCAGGGCCGAAAAATGAGCAAGAGCCTAGGTAATTCGCCAGACTTATTAGGACTTATAGATGTGTACGGAGCAGATGCTGTAAGATTTGGTATTATGATTGCCTCACCTGCAGGTAATGATATTTTATTTGACGAATCAGCTCTGGAACAAGGGCGCAACTTTAACAATAAGCTTTGGAACGTACTTAAACTCATACAGGGTTGGGGCAATAGAATGGACGCCCATGTTGATGCAAAAAATGAAAAATTTGCAATGGACTGGTTTGAGAATAGACTATCTCAAGTACAACAAGAAGTAGATGTTTTACTCAACGGATTTAAATTATCGGAAGCGCTTAAAACAATTTACTCGCTGATATGGGATGATTATTGCAGCTGGTATTTAGAATGGATTAAACCTGGTTTTGAACAGCCTATTTCTAAAGAAGTATACGAAAAAACAGTTGGCTACTTAAATGAGATGATGCACATGCTACATCCGTTTATGCCATTTATTACTGAAGAAATTTATCATTTGGCTAGTGCTCAATCAGATGATCTTTGCATTAAAATAGCACCAACTTTTGTAAGCCCTAACAACAGTATTGTAGCAGGTGGTGAACTATTAAAACAAGTAATATCTGCACTTCGTGATGCAAGAAATAAAAACCAATTAAAGCCAAAAGATACCATCACGCTTCATATACAAACGGCTAACACTGATACCTACAAAGCCATTGAATCTATATTGTGCAAACAAGTAAATGCAACAAGTATAGAATATACCAATAGTAATGTAGATAATACCATTGTTGTAG
>JAOASV010000033.1 GCA_030158535.1 Sediminibacterium sp. | reverse complement strand
ATTTAGTAGTGGCTTTGTAGATATTTTAGCCGCCGAACAAACCCCCGATAATCCAGGATGGTTTCAGGGTACCGCCGACGCGGTTCGTCAATCACTACGTCATATTTCTAATTTAGATTTCGATTACATTTTAATATTAAGTGGTGATCAGCTCTATCAAATGGACTTTAGTGAAATGTGGCAGGCGCATATTGAAAAAGGAGCTGACATTTCTATTGCAACGATTCCAGTAGATAGTAGAGACGCACCCGAGTTTGGTATTTTAAAAACCAACAACGAAAATTTAATTACTTCTTTTATAGAAAAACCTGCTCCTGATTTATTGCCTCATTGGACAAGTGATACAGGTGCCGTTATGCAGGCTGTGGGTAAAAATTATTTGGCGTCGATGGGTATTTATATTTTTAGTAAAAAAGCACTGTATCATTTACTCAATGAAGTGCACCCCAACGCCACCGATTTTGGAAAAGAAATTATGCCGCAGGCAATTGATTCTTACAAAGTAGTGAGTTTTCAATACGATGGCTACTGGACAGATATTGGAAATATTTATTCATTTTTTGAAGCCAATATTGGCCTCACCGATGATGTGCCACAGTTTAATTTATTTGACAATGCTAAAACGGTGTATAGTCGTGCGCGCATGTTGCCGCCTGCAAAAATTAGTGGCACCAGGCTTAATAAAAGCATCATAGCAGAAGGGTCCATCATTTTAGCGGATGTTATCGAACAATCGGTAGTGGGTATTAGGGCCCGAATTGGAACTGGCACCACCGTTACCAACGCATACATAATGGGTAACGATTATTACGAAACCCTCGAGCAAATACATGAAAATACAGCTGCTGGAAAGCCGCTGATCGGAATTGGGCAGCGCTGTGTTATTGAATGTGCCATCATTGACAAAAACTGCCGTATAGGTAACGATGTAATTATAAAAGGAGGGAAGCACCTCGCCAACACCGATCATCCTTTGTACGCGGTAAAAGACGGCATTGTGGTGGTTAAAAAAATGGCCATTTTACCCGATGGTTTTGTGATTGAATAAGCGTTTGGATAGGTTTTTTACCTATTTTAGTGGATATGTATTTTTTACACATTGCTAAATACGATTGCTATGTCAAATTCATCCGCTAGCCCAGCGCCATTGGCGGGCGTTAAACCCAAACCTAGGTTATCCCTAGGTCAAATCTTTTTCATGAGTTTTGGTTTTTTGGGTATTCAATTTGGTTTTGCACTTCAAAATGGAAACGCTAGCCGAATACTTCGTTCATTTGGTGCTGACGTAGATCAGCTTCCTGCGTTTTGGATAGTAGCACCACTTATGGGCATGCTTGTGCAACCTCTTATTGGTCATTATAGTGATAGAACTTGGAACCGAATTGGAAGAAGGAAACCTTATTTTTTAGTAGGGGCATTACTATCATCACTCGCACTTTTATTTTTACCCAATGCAGGAGCCGTTGCATCTGTTATCCCAGCACTTTGGATTGGCGCAGGTATTGTGATGATCATGGATGCATCTTTTAATGTTGCCATGGAACCGTTTAGAGCGCTTGTTGCCGATAATTTACCGGATGCGCAAAGCACGAGCGGGTTTGCAGTACAAACATTTTTAATTGGCGTTGGCGCTGTTGCGGGATCTGAACTTCCTGGATGGTTGGCAAAACTTGGTTTCTCTCAAGAAGCAGGGCCAACAGGTGTTGCAGACAATATTAAATATGCATTTTACATTGGAGCTGCTGTATTTATCATCGCTATTTTGGTGACCGTATTTTTTTCTAAAGAATATGCACCTGCGGAGTATGAGTCTTATCATGGTGTACAAACAGAGGAAACAAAAAAAGCGGGCTTGTCTGAAATTTTTGTTGATTTCAAAAAAATGCCACGCACCATGAAGCAGTTAGGGCTGGTTCAATTTTTTTCTTGGTTTGCACTTTTTAGTATGTGGGTTTTTACAACTGATGCGGTTGCAACACATGTATACAAGTTATCTGGCGACGATGTATTGTCTGTGGCATACAACGAAGCTGGTAATAAGGTTGGCTCTGCATTTGGCACCTATAATTTAGTAGCTGCTATTTACGCGTTATTCTTGCCGGTGGTTGCTAAATTTTTAGGCCGAAAGGGTACGCATGCATTTTCATTGTTTGCAGGAGGTATAGGACTTGTGTCCATTTATTTTATTACAGACCCTGCTATGCTTACCTATTCGATGATTGGTGTAGGTCTTGCCTGGGCTAGTATTTTAGCTATGCCGTATGTGATTTTATCGGGTTCTATTCCTGCTGGAAAGCTTGGTATTTACATGGGTATTTTTAATTTCTTTATAACGCTACCTCAAATTATAAATGGTATTTGTGGTGGTTGGATTGTGAAGCATATTTATGGTGGACAACCTATTTATGCAATTGTATTGGCTGGGTTTTTGATGCTTTGCGCATCTGTGAGTGTCCTATTTGTGTATGATCCAGGCGCATCAAAACTCGCAAGTAAATAATTCATTGAATTTTGAAAACAATAAACATGAAAAAAATAATTTCTTTTATATTCCTTCTTTGCAGTGTAAGTTTTGCATTTGCGCAAGTAGTAACCATGTATCCTACCAACTGGTTTGTGGGCATGAAACTAAATAAAGTGCAGTTGCTCTTAAGAAGCGATGATCCTAATTTTTCTAAAGCAACATTTAGTGTAAAATATCCGGGCGTAACCCTTACTAAAACACATTCATTTACGAATGGTAAATATGTAGCGCTTGATGTTACAATCGCTCCAACAGCAAAAGCAGGTGCAGTAAAAATTAGTGCAACTAGTGCTGGTAAAGTAAGCGTATATGACTGGGCTTTGTTAAATAGGCGTGAAGGTAATGGTACCAAATTTGCACAAGGTGTGCGTAGTGAAGACGCTATTTATTTAATCATGCCAGACCGTTTTAGCAACGCCGATAAAACCAATGATGCCTTTAAAGACATGCGTGACAGTGTTGCGAATGCAAGTGATGTATTACTTCGTCATGGAGGTGATTTAAAGGGCGTAGAAAATCACTTGAATTATATTAAGGAGCTTGGTATGACCTCTATATGGATGTGCCCAGTGATAGAAAATGACATGCCGCAAAATAAAGAAGCAGCAGGTTGGATGAGCGGTTATCATGGATACTGGTTTACGGATCATTACAAAATTGATAAACGTTTTGGTGGTAATGAAGCGTATAAATCTTTATCTGATGCAATGCATAAAAACGGATTAAAATTAATTCAGGACGCAGTTTATAATCATGTGGGTGATTTTCATTGGATGCAACATGATGCGCCTGCATTAGACTGGATCAATCAGTGGAATAGCTACACCGGTAGTACGCACCGTGAAGAAACCATTTATTCAAACAATGGAAGTGCTATCGATAAAAAGAAAATGTTAGATGGTTGGTTTGTGCCACATTTACCGGATGTAAATCAGCGCAATCCATACGTTGCTAATTATTTAATCCAGCACGCAATTTGGACTACCGAAACTTTTGGCGTAGATGGTTGGAGAGTAGATACTTATAAATATTGCGACGAAGCGTTTATGAACCGCGTAAACGATGCGTTAATGCTTGAATATCCAAAGCTTACCATTTTTGGTGAAACCGTTTCAAGGTCTGTAACAGGTACGGCGTATTTTACACGTAATACCATGGATGTGCCATTCAAACACAATGTAGAAGGCGTAACAGATTTTCCAGTGTATTATGCGTTATTGGACGCCGTAAATCAACCCTTTAGTTGGGATAATGGTTTGTCTAAACTGTATGTAACTTTATCACAAGATATCTTATATAAAAACCCGCTTAATAATTGTATTTTTTTAGACAATCATGACAACAATCGTTTTTTATCGATGGTTGGTGAAGACTATAATAAATTTAAAATGGGTATTGGTATGCTGTATACCACACGCGGTATTCCCCAGCTTTATTATGGCACAGAAATTTTAATGAAAAATTTCATGAACCCTAGTGATGCTA
>JAOASV010000032.1 GCA_030158535.1 Sediminibacterium sp. | reverse complement strand
GTGTATTTAGTCATTGCACAAACCGATCCTGCAAAAGGAAGTAAAGGTATCAATGCATTTATCGTAGAAAAAAACAGCCCTGGCGTTACCGTTGGAGCGAAAGAAAATAAATTAGGTATTAGAGGCAGTGATACACACTCTATCATGTTTAACGATGTTAAAGTACCTAAAGAAAATAGAATTGGTGAAGATGGATTTGGATTTAAGTTTGCCATGAAAACACTTGCTGGTGGACGTATTGGTATTGCTGCACAAGCACTTGGTATTGCAAGTGGTGCTTACGAATTAGCACTCGCTTACAGCAAACAAAGAAAGGCATTTGGTAAAGAAATCATGCACCACCAAGCCATTCAGTTTAAACTTGCAGACATGGCTACTAAAGTAGAGGCTGCAAGATTACTTTGCTTTAAAGCGGCTGCAGACAAGGATGAACATAAGGATTATGGATTCTCTTCATCGATGGCTAAGGTATATGCAAGTGAAGCAGCTATGTGGATTTCAACAGAAGCGGTTCAAGTGCACGGAGGCTATGGTTTTGTTAAAGAATACCATGTAGAACGCCTTATGCGTGATGCAAAAATTACACAGATTTATGAGGGTACTTCAGAAATCCAAAGAATTGTAATTAGCCGTCATATTTTGACAAACTAATTATTTTTAGGATTCCATTTCTAACACTTTTTCAAAAACAGTTTCGTACTCAGCATTGAGTGTGGCCAGTTTTTGTTGTACCGTTTTATATTCGGTTTCAAGTGCCGCAAATTTTGCTGGATTGGTATACGTATCTGGGTTGCCAAGTTCCTGTTCAATTTTTTCTTTTTGAACTTTGGTGTTATTGATATCCAGCTCTAGCGTTTGCAATCTCTTTTTTTGCTTTTGTAATTCCTTTTGAAAATCTTTATCAATAGCTGTGTTTGGCGCTGGTGCTTTTACTTCGGGAGCGGCAACTTTTTGAGTAGGCGCTGGGGCAGGCGTAGGAGCAGAAGCCGTTGTGCCTGATCCTTTATTTTCTTTTTGCTTGGCAGCCATACGTTCATTCCATTCTACCCACTCGGCATAAGTACCTTTAAACTCTTTTATTTGATGGTCTACAATTTCCCAAATTTTATTGGCTGTTTGAGAAATAAAATAACGGTCGTGACTAATTAAAATATAACTGCCTTCGTACTTGTTAAGGGCGCCTGCTAGTAACTCAACAGAATGCATGTCAAGGTGGTTGGTAGGTTCATCCAGTAACAAAAAGTTGGCCTTGCTTACCATTGTTTTGGCTAGTGCCACCCTTGCTTTTTCGCCACCACTTAGTACGCGTATTTTTTTATCTACATCATCACCACTAAATAAGAACGCACCTAAAATACTGCGTAGTTCGACGTCAGTTTTTTTACTACCACACTGCTGCATCTCTTCAAGTATTGTATTGGTGAGTGTTAAAGCCTCTAGCTGATGCTGTGCGTAAAAACTTTCTTCTACATTATGCCCCCAAACCCTTTCACCACTATGTTGCTCGGTTCCTCCCACAATACGAAGGATGGTAGATTTACCTTTACCGTTGGCACCAATCAGTGCAATTTTATCACCACGTTCAATTTCGGCAGTAGTATTGTTTACGATGGTTAAATCACCAAAACTTTTAGAAATATTTTTTAAATCAACAAGCACTTTGCCCGGTACTTTATCGAGTTGGAAATTAATACGCAAATCAGGACGCTCCAATTGAACGTCATCAATTTTGTCTATTTTATCAAGACGCTTTTGAATACTCTGAGCCTGTGCAGCTTTACTAGCTTTGGCTTTAAAGCGTTCAATAAATCTTTCTTGCTGACGAATATAATCTTGCTGATTTTCAAAAGCCTTTTGTTGCATTTCTATACGCAACGCTTTTTCAGTTTCGTAATAATTATAATCACCACTATAAATATGTAAAGACTGTTGGTATACTTCTACAATCTTGTTAACCATACGGTTTAAGAAAAACTTATCGTGGCTCACAATCACCACACTGCCTTGGTAATGCAATAAATATTTTTCTAACCACTCGATAGAAGGTAAGTCGAGGTGGTTGGTAGGTTCATCCAGTAATAATACATCGGGCTGTTGCAAAATCATTTTAGCAAGTAGCACACGCATACGCCATCCACCACTAAATTCTTTATAGGGTCTTTTTAAATCTTGATTACTAAAACCAAGTCCATGCAATACTTCTTCGGCCTTGTGCTGAATATTATAACCATCTAATACATCAAGTTCATGCAGCGCATCCGTGTATTTAATTAGTAGGTCGTTGTTTTCTGAATCTTTTTCGAGTGCAATACCAAGTGCTTCAATTTCTTTTTCGAGTGCTCTAACGCGTTCAAATGCACCAAGTGCTACTTCGGTAATGGTTTCACTGGTATCAAAACTTAATAAATCTTGGTGCAAATATCCAATAGTGGTATCCCTGCTTTTTTCAACAGTTCCTTTAGAAGGAGTATATTCTCCAACCAACACTTTTAGTAGAGTAGACTTACCCGTACCATTGTATCCAATAAGGCCAATACGATCTCCGGGTTGAATATGCCATGTAGCGTCTTCTACAATAACCCTTGCTCCAAATTCGAACGTTACATTTTGTAAACCAATAAGCATATCTAGACTGTATTTGTGGCCGCAAAGGTAACCCCAAATTTTATAAACTAAACCTACTTATTGGGTTTGTATTCAATTATAATTTTGGCGTTCTTTTTTTCGTCAGAAGTTAAAAATATCTCCTGCCTTTTTTTACCAATGGTAACCACCATAATGGCGGTGTTAGGGGGTATTTCACCAAGGTTTTCAGCCACTAGGATAAGCTCATGGGTAGATGCTTCTTCGCCGCAATTAAATGAGTAGGTTAGTGGCTGGTAATTGAGCTTGCCTTTATTAATGACCTGTTCATTGTTATGGTACAAACTAATGGTATCATTATCAATGGTTCCGTTGTCAAACAGCTCCACTTTAACCCCAGGCTCGGAACTGATAATTCGCTTGATTAAAAAGTTATCTCTTTGTACAAGTACTTTAGGGGTACCATTTGCATTTGCAGACTTTTTAATATCAGGTACAGATGGCTTAGTATGATTGATTGATTTATCGCTGTCGTTTTCTTTACTGACAATATCAGCCTCCGTTTTGGAAGGCTTCATCGTTGGCTTTTGCTGTGTAATTGGAGACGCTGGTTTGGGATGCGCTAAAAAATCTTCTAATTCAAAATCACTTTTTGAAACTCGCTCCAGATATACTTTTCCGCTGCCACAATCTTTTTTATTTTTTGCATTGGTAGAAATAAATGTGCCTTGTAAAACTTCTAATTTTCCAATTTTCACATAGTCGAGGTAGCAGGTCATTAAACAGGGTTCACTATTGCTTCCAATTTTTAACTCAACGAGTTTTAGTTCCTTTAAAATTAGATTTTTGCTGCTAGCCGTGTAAATCCCTTGCATGGTGGATTTTCCATAAAACACCGTTGACTTATATGAATAGGTAACACCCTTAACACTATTATCAGATTGCTGATCAATTTGTACCTCGTATTTGTACATTTCCTCCCCAGCATCATCTCTAAAAATACCATTGGCCGCACTAAAATAGCCTCGCCAAATACCCGTGATTTTTTGGGCCTCTAGGCTGGTAGTTAAAAGCAATAAAGAAAAGAGGGTAAAAGTCAATCTCATTGGCGCAAATGTAAGCTCTTACAAAAGTATTAAAATCTAAAGAAGCGTTAAAACGAAAAACTCACCGCTTTCCTTTATTTTTGCAGGAGTAACCCATTAGGGGTTAAACAGTTAAGTTAGACCTATGATAAATATAACATTTCCAGATGGAGCCGTAAGGCAATATGAAGCAGGTATTTCTGCCGACGGCATTGCAAAATCGATAAGTGAAGGACTTGCCAGAAAAGTTTTGGCTGCTTCTGTAAATGGTGAAGTTTGGGACAGTAATAGACCCATTACAGCAGACGCTTCTTTACAATTATTAACCTGGGATGATGATGC
>JAOASV010000031.1 GCA_030158535.1 Sediminibacterium sp. | reverse complement strand
CTGCAATGATATAATATGGATAGCCCCATTTCAATTCTTTAGATAGGGTTCTGTTATAGATGATCGCTTCCAAAGAATATTTTATAGCAGAATCATATTCTTTAATTTGATGGTAATTGGTCCCAAGCATGCCTATAGGAGTGAAAACAATTTTAGAGGCGATTGTTTTTTGAAGTGCAGTTGCACCTCTTCCTGCTAGCATTGCTTTCACTTTAGAATAACTACCTAAACCTGCATAGCAATTGATAGTCATTAATTCTACATCATTCTTAAAAAAACCATGCATCATATCCAGCTCCTCTGCCTCTCTAATACTTAAATTAAGATAGTATAAAGACAAAGCATAATTGCTCTTCATCATAAAATACAACTGGGACAATCCAAAATGATTGAATAATTGCAATTGCTTAAAGTCATTCTTTGAAGTGTATTCCTCTACTTTTTTTGAATAGTAGATAGAACTGTCTGCGTTTTTGAAAAAATAATAGCCTGTTAACTGATACAATAGATAGGCTTTATCTTTAGATTCAGGTAAAGCATTGATAAAATCGACACTGTCTTTATATATCTGGCTTCTCAAAGGGTCATTGTCAAAAACATAGTCCCTATTTTGCGAACTTGCATTTGTAGATATGAATAAAATGCCGATAAAGACAAGTAGTATATATTTCATGCTTCTGGTTTAAATTTATTTTTTCTTTGTAACCACTATTGTAATGTCGTCCGGATTGTGTTGCCCATCCATCCATTCATCTACTGATTGTATGAGCGTTTGAATCATATGCTGTGCGGATAAATGAGCAGAATGCTGAATAAGGGATTTTAGCCTGTCATAATCATATTGTTCTCCTTTGAGGTTTGGCGCTTCTGGCAAACCATCCGATAATTGAATAAGCACATCCCCAGTTTCAAATCCAATCGTCTCAAGCTCAAAAGACTCACCCCTGATTCCTCCTAATGGCAGGCCATTGTTATTGAATTCCAATACACGATTGGATTTGGCTTGGAAAAGGTATACAGGAGGCATGGCTGCTGAACTGATTGCCAATTCACGCTCTTTTATTTCCACAATATTCAAGCTCATTCTTAAAGTACCCAAGTCAACATCTTTAACTACATTATTTAATTTTTCTAAAATAATGTTTGGGCTACCCCCACCAATACCTTTTAAACCAGCTTTTGTAACCGATACCATCATGCCAGACGCAACACCATGTCCAGTTGCATCGCCACATATTGAAATCAAGGTTCCATCGTTTTTAAGTTCAAAGTCATAATAATCACCTCCTACTTCGGTGGATGATCTAATGAATGTTGCAATATCTAAATCAGCTCTTTGGGGATTGGTTTTTGGAAGCAGGCTTATTTGCAAATCTTTTGCAGCTTTTAATTCTTTATTTTTTCTAAATTCCTCCTGTTGACGTATCCTTGATTTGATTTTATACTTGTTATACATAATAAGCCCTGCAAAGCCAATGATGAATATAGATCCGAGACTATAAATTAATTTTTTTCTTGCTGCAGCTTCTTCTGCTATTTGATTTTCTCTTATCGTCTCATTGAGTGTAATGTTTTCAATTTCATTCATTCTGGACTTATCCGTTAACTCATCTTTTATAGCAGTACTTATAGAAAGATATTTATACGAACTATCTATTTGGTTGATTTGTTTGTATATTTTAGAAAGCAAACTACTTGCATCCAAAATGGTTCTGGTTAGTTTTATTTTATCTGATATGGAATAGGCTACGTTTGCGTAATAAATAGCGCTATCATAATTTCGTAATCCGAAATTTGCCCTTGCTACATTTGTATAATATTCTGCTATGTCTTTATCAAAATTATTCGTTTTAATGATATCCTTACCGTTATACAACACGGACAATGCTTTATCATAAGCTGCTTTTTGTAGATAGGCTTCGCTTAAAACAATATAGGGGAATCCCCATTTTAAATTTACTGGCATAGTGTCGTTAATGCGAATAGCAATTGATGCATATTTAATTGCCGAGTCAAACTCTTTCAACTGAACATAAATTTGTCCTATCATGCCATCTGGAGTCCATACATTTTCTTTGATATGTGCTTTTCTAATAGCCTCCTTTCCGTCATTATTGAGGATATTTTTTACCCTTGTATAACTCCCTAATCCTGCATAACAACCTATCTGTACCATCCTTACAGTGCCTTCAAAATTTTCACTTGTAAGATTATATTTAAGCGATTCTTCAATGGATAAATTGATATAGTATAACCCTAATGCATAATTGCTTTTAATGACTACGTAATGCTGGCCTATATACAAATGATTTAATATTTGCATTGCCCGTAATTCATTTTTCATGGCATAAGCTTCTACTTTTTTTGCATAGTAAAGAGCACTATCGCCATTAGAGTAAAAATAATATGTAAATGCTTTGTTCAACATCATTGCCTTGTCTATTGACTCTGGCATTTGCTCAAGCATTGGAATGGTATCTTTAAACTTTTCCGATGGTTTGTTAATATCAGTAAAATCAGATAAACTGTATTGTGCGGTGCTTAAATTTGCAATAAAGATGAAGCATAAAAATGCAAGCTGTTTTTTCATAAACTAAGGCATTAAAGCGAGTTATTTTTTCTTAGTAACCACTATGGTGATGTCATCCGGGTTGTGTTGTCCTTCTAACCATTGATCTACTGACTGTATCAGTGTAGTAATGATTTCATTTGCAGATAAGTGACATGAAGCTTGTATTAAAGCCTTTAATTGATCATAGTCATACATTTCCCCTTTTGTATTGGGCGCTTCAGGTAAGCCATCCGACAATTGTATTAAGACATCTCCGGGTTCAAAGCTTCTTGCTTCAAGTGCAAATGCTTCGTCTTTTAAACCTCCCAAAGGCAAACCATTGTTCATAAACTCTTCTACTTGTTTTGTAGCATGTTTGTATAAATACATTGGAGGCATTGCTGCGGAACTTAAGAACAATTCGTTTTGTGCTATTTCTGCAATATTCATACTCATCCTTAAAGTGCCTAAGTCGATTCTTTTAACGACACCATTTAATTTTTGTAATATTTTATTCGGTTTAATAGGTCCAATACCATTTAAACCAGCTTTTGCAACAGACACCATCATACCAGAAGTGACACCGTGGCCAGTAGCATCACCGCATATACTGTAAAGCGTGCCTTCTGGTTGTAAAAAGAAATCATAGTAATCTCCACCTACTTCTGTTGATGAACGTATAAATGTGGCAATATCCAAATCGGCTCTCTTAGGTAACTCCTTTGGTAACATGCTTAATTGTAGATCTCTTGCTGCTTTTAATTCACCGTTTTTTCGGTCTTCCTCAATTTTTCGTAGCTTATTTTTTTGTTTTCTCTTGCCGTTTAAATACACGCCAATTGCAAATAAAACCAAGCCAAGTATGGTCATGGTCAATATTTTTTGTTGTTGCTTGCGTTGCTCGGCTAACTCGGCTTGTTTTACCTCCTCGTTGATAGCCATATTCTGCGCATCGTTCGCCTTAATATTATTAAAAATCTCCTCTCTTAATACTTCTGTTGCTTCTAGGTATTTGAATGAGCTATCTTGGTTGTTATTTAATTTATAAACCTTGTATAATAATTGATTGGCCTTAAGTAATCCTTCGTTAAAAGTAAATTGAGATGACATTTGTACCACAATAGTGGCATATTTAATACAAGAATCGAGTTCTTTGATATTGTAGTAGTTAATAGCCACGCCATAATTGGCTTCCAAAATATCCTTGTAATAAAAATCTTTTTCGGCCAATGGAATACTGTATTTATAGGAAGCGATGGCTTCTTTATATTTTCCTTGTTTTGTTAAGATATCTCCATGGACTATATAAGGAGCACACCATTTATCTGCAAATGAAAGCGTGTCATTGTCACGTCTAATTACTTCATTAAATTTTAGTGCAGAATCATACTCATTCACTAAGATATAATACTGGGACCAAATACCATTTTGACCTAATCTTTGTGGATCGGGGAACCCGTATTTTTTATAC
>JAOASV010000030.1 GCA_030158535.1 Sediminibacterium sp. | reverse complement strand
CTTGTAGACGTGTTTTCACCCATGAGAGAAGATTTTTTTAATTAATCCAATAATTCAAAAGTTTGAAAAAATATTTTTCAATAGTAGTAATCTGTTTAGTTCATCAGATCTTGTTTGCGCAAATGCCGCAAGTATATACGTATAGTGCTAAAGCATTGGTCTCCAATAAAGCCACTACAAATACGACGGCGCTTAAAGCTTTGGTTGAGCAAGCAAACAATGCGCTTGAATTTAGGCCGGTTAGTGTTATGGAAAAAGACGGAATGCCTCCAAGTGGAGACAAGCATGATTATATGAGCTTAGCGCCTTATTTCTGGCCTAATCCAGATACAAAAGATGGGCTTCCATACATTAGAAAAGATGGCCAAACAAATCCTGAAGTAAAAAATTATAAAGACAAGGAATACATGCCAAGCATGTGTGCGGAAGTTGAAAAATTGAGCCTTGCTTATTTTTTTACGGGTAATGAAAAGTATGCCAAACATGCAGCAACACTTCTTCGTGTTTGGTTTATTGATACCGCTACAAAAATGAATCCGAACCTTAATTTTGGCCAAGCAGTTAAAGGGCAAAATACTGGTAGAGGCGCAGGTTTAATTGATACAAGGCATTTTATTAAAGTAATTGACGGCGCAGGGCTCATTAGTACATCAACATCTTGGTCTAAACAGGATGCTTTAGCGCTTCAAAATTGGTTTGCTTCTTTTTTAAATTGGATGCAAACGAGTGAAATTGGGCTAGCTGAAATGAAGGCAGTAAACAATCACGGAGTTTGGTATGATGCGCAGCGCCTTGCTTTTGCACTCTATGTAAACAACACTAATCTTGCCAGGGATATCGTTAACAATGTCAAAAAACGTATTGGCAGCCAAATGAATAAGGATGGATTTTTTCCTGCCGAATTGGCCAGAACTACTTCTTTACATTATTCACTTTTTGTGATGGAGCCACTCGTTAAAATTGCCGAAATGGCAAATCATATTGGCGTTGATTTGTGGAATTATGAGACTACAAATGGAAATTCAATTAAAAAAGGTTGCGATGCAATTCTGCCTTACCTGCTTCAACAAAAACCTTGGACGAATGAGCAAATCAAGCCTTTCAATTTCAATGAACCATTAGATTTTTTTGCCGCCGTTGCAAAGCCTTACAAATATGATGATTGTGCGCAAGTAATCAGTCGTATTAAAGACCCTAAATTTTTACCACTTCAAATTATTTATTAAACCATATAAAATCTATTTAAAATTTAAAATTGCCATATGAAAAAAATCAGAAGTTTAGTTTTTCTGTTGCTTCTATTTATTACTTCTTCAGTAATTGCGCAGAATAAACAAATAACCGGAAAGGTTATTAACAAAGAAACAGGTGCTCCACTTGAAGGCCTATCAATTGTTGCCGACAAAAGCGCACAAGGTGTTGTTACAAAAGCAGACGGTACATATAGTATTACTGTTAAAGCAGGTACTACTACTTTATTGTTTTCTTATGTTGGATTTGAAACACAAACTGTTACAATTGGAAAATCAAATGTTATTAATGTTTCCATGAGCACTTCAATTGCTGAGAGCTCTGAAGTAGTTGTAATTGGTTATGGTGCTCAAAAAAGATCAAATGTAACCGGCGCCGTTTCTAAATACAAAAACGAACGTTTAGACGAAGCCCCGGTAGCTAGATTGGATCAAGCCCTTCAAGGTAAAATTGCAGGTGTGCAAATTCAAAACATTTCATCTGAAGCGGGTGCGGCTCCAAAAATTAATATTAGAGGTATAAGCTCTATCAATGCGGGCGGAAGTCCACTAGTAGTTGTGGACGGCCAGCCAGTACCTGATGGTTTGCAATATATTAATATGGCAGACGTAGAATCTGTTGAGGTTTTAAAGGATGCTGCATCTGCTGCGATTTATGGTTCAAGAGGTGCGAGTGGGGTAATTTTGATTACCACAAAAAGCGGAAAATTAGGAAAAACAAATTACCGTTTCAAGTATTCTATTGGTAATAAAAATGCCTATAAACAATACGATATCATGACTACTTCTGAGTATGTAAGCATGCTATTTAAAGAAGGAGAGATGCGCAAAGTAGATCCTTCTGTTACACCCCCAACTATTACAGGTATTGCAACTGAACCGGAAAGAGCTTCTTATATTATCGAGCAGGCGCTCATGGGTGGTGCAGAAGATTATCAAGGCTTGGCTTTAAAAACTGGTATTTTTAGAAATATCGAATTAAGTGCTAGTGGTGGAAAAGAAGGCATTAAATACTTTGTTTCAGGAGGCTATCAGAACGAAGAAGGGATGATGATTAAAAGTGGATTCGAGCGCTTTAACTTACGTACCAAAATGGACATTGCATTTAGTAAAAAAGTGAAGTTAACATTGAACGTGAATCCGTCATTTGATGTAAAAACATCGCCTTCAGAAAACTTTACAAACTTTGCGAGATTTCCAACATTTTTAAATGTTTACCATACCGAAAAATCAGCGGCATGGGTTAGACAAAATCCACAATATGCATCTATTCAAGCTGGCGATTATGCGCAACCTAGACATTTTGCAGCGCAGCGTTATGAAGGATTGATGCCAGATGGTTCATATTGGAAGTCAACAGGAACGGTAGATCCTTTTGCATCTGCACAAAACAATCCTTATTCTTCTGTAATGAATCAGGATATTTATTTTAAAACCTATCGTTTGCAGGCTTCTGGAGATTTAACAATAAATCTATTGCCAGGCCTAGACTTTAAAACATTGGGAACGGTATATGGTAATGCAGGTTATGGTTTAAACTGGTCAAATAGAAATGCAACTGGTGATGGAATTGTAAGTAGAGGCGTTTACACCAATACTTCTTATATCGATTTATTATCTGAAAACACATTAAACTATACAAAAAACATCAATAAGCATAGTATTAATGCATTGGTTGGTTTTACGGGTCAAAAAACAATGCTTTCGTCTGAAAGGGTTACAGGACTTGACTTTCCATCAGATGACATTCGCACATTAAATACTGCTGCTTCAGTAGATAAGCCAGGAACAGTAGGAACAAAAAATCAAATTGGTTTAGTATCTGTATTGGGTAGAGTAAATTACGGATACAATAATAAATACCTAGTATCTGCAAGTTTTAGAACAGATGGTAGTTCTTATTTTGGTCCTGGTAACAAATGGGGTAGTTTCCCGTCTGTATCGCTGGGTTGGGTAGCTTCTGATGAAAAGTTTATGAAGAATGTAAAATTCATTAGCAAATTAAAAGTAAGAGCTAGTTATGGGGTTTCTGGTAATAATAGAATCCTAGATTTTGGATTCCTAGATTTGCTTTACGCTGCTAACTATCCATTGGGTGCAGGTACGGGCACACTAGTATCAGGTCAGGCAACTTCATCTACAATTATTGCAAACAAGGACATTACTTGGGAAAGTACATTTCAAAAGAATTTTGGTGTAGATGTTTCTTTCTTTAGAAATAGAGTAAATGTTTCTTTTGATGTGTATCAATCACAAACAGATAAGTTGTTACTACAACAGTCTTCAATGGCATTCACAGGTGTTCCGTTATTTTGGAACAACATCGGTAGCCTAGAAAATAAAGGGTATGAGTTTGATATTAGTACTACAAATGTTTCTAATAAAAACTTGAAATGGACAACTTCATTTAACCTTTCTGCTACAAAAAATAAAATATTAGAGTTAGGTAAAGAGGCCTATTTGTTAAATCAAGGAGAGCGTGCCGAAGTATATCGAAACAACGTAGGTGATCCATTGATTCAATATTTAGGTTTTAAAACTGATGGTGTTTGGTTGTCTCAAGCTCAAATTGATGCAGCAAGAGCAGCAGGTTTGTCAAGTTCAATGACAGGGGTATTTACGCCTGGTGGATTAAAGCTTGTAGATGTTAATGGAGACAAAGTGTTGGACAATAATGATAGAACAATTATTGGCAATCCGTATCCAGATTTCACATGGGGTCTTACCAAGACCATCAATTACAAAGCCTTTGATTTTAGTTTCACCTTCCAAGGTGTTCAGGGTGGTAGCT
>JAOASV010000029.1 GCA_030158535.1 Sediminibacterium sp. | reverse complement strand
GGGCTGATTGTTTTCTTTACCTTTTTAACAGGATACGCTTTATTCTCTGGTAAAATAAAAACCTGTGGTTGTTTTGGCGATTGTATCCCTTTGACACCAAAAGTTTCCTTTATAAAAGATGTGGTTTTATTTTTAGCCATTTTAATCCTACTCTTGAATCAAAAGAAAGTAAAATCCAATATCCATAAAGCATTGGGTATATTCCTATTGGTCGTTGCAACAGGTTTGGTAGGGTATGGGCAATACCATGTTTTACAACATCTTCCATTTATAGATTGTCTTCCTTATAAAAGAGGAAATGATATTAGAACTCAAATGAAAACACCTGAGGGCGCTATCCCAGATAGTGTGTCCATTCAAATGAGTTTTGAGAAAGAAGGTAAAACAGTTCAATTTGATATCAATCAGTTTCCTGCCGATTTTGACAGTACTTATATCTATAAAGACCGAAAAGAAGTGCTAGTTCAAAAAGGCAACGGATTAACAGCAAAAATTATTGACTTTAGTTTATTTACAATCAATCAATTAGATACCACGGATGCTCTATTGAATTCAAAAACACCTTATGTGCTCGTTTTTGCTGGTCATATAGATGCAAAGAAACCATGGGCGCAACTAATCAGTACCCTCCAAGAAAAACACGATTTGGTTTATTTAGTTACTGCTGAAAAAGAAAACGCAATCCAACTTAAGCTCAATATTCCTATTTTGATAGGGGATATGACCATGATCAAGACTGCAGCAAGGGTTTGGCCAACGGTGGTCATTATGAATGGGTCCACCATCATGGAAAAGCAGAGCTATATTGACTACTTAAAAAAATAGGTCATCTAAATTGTAGATTTAATTCGTAACTTAGGAAAACAAGTCCAAGCAAATATTGAATTATGTCAAAAATCAAAGAAATCTTAGAAAAAAAAGGCCCTCACTTTAACACGGTTGCGCCTTCTACACCTGTACTAGAAGCCTTAACCATCATGCAATCAGAAAACCTAAGTTATGTGGTTGTAATGGAAGGCAATCAGTTTCTTGGCATTATGTCGGAACGTGACTATACCCACAAAATTAAATTACAAGGAAGACATTCAGATTCCACTACTGTTAAGGAAATTATGACCCATGACTTACCAGTCATTGGATTACAAGAGGAACTAGAACGTTGTATGGTATTGATGAATGTATATAAAACTAGATACCTACCTGTATTTGATAATTTAGAATTCAAAGGTGTCATTACCATGAATGACTTAATGCGAGATGTCTTAGATAAAAAGACTAGCTAGGCTATAAAACAGAGGTAATTGAAGCGATAATTCAATTATTTAATCACTACGTCTGTGATTACTTTTTCGCCCATTTTTTCATTGACTCTTTCAATGATTTGCAGTTTTTGAAAACCCAATTCATTTTTCAATGGGCCTACATTGGTATGGATAAATAATTTTTGATCAAAGATGTAAATCTTGTCTGTATATTTTGCTACGGTGATGCCCATAATTTCTTCCCATACAGTTTCAATTTGAACTGCTCTAATCCCATTTTTTAATTTGGTATTCTCTTGCACCATTTGCTTTAATGCATCCCCAATTTTGAATGTAGCCATGTTGTAAATTTACAATTTTATAATTCAATCAATTGGTAATGGTCTACATATTTCCCCAGTAAATCTGACACACGTGCTTTATGCGTATCTGTTATAAATACTGGGCCATTCGTTTCACTAGCTACCCAAGCCAATAAATGCGCCATTCTTTCTTCATCCAACTTTTCGAAAATATCATCCATTAATAAAATAGGAGAGAAGCCCTTTGCTTTTTTCAACAATTCCCATTCCGCTAATCGAATGGCAAATAGCAAACTTTTTCTTTGTCCTTGTGATGCTTCTTGTTTAAAGGATTGTCCTTGAATCGTAATCAATAAATCATCTTTATGAATACCTACACTGGTTCTTTGTACCGCCTTGTCTTTAGACAAGGATTGCTGCAGTAAAATATCAAAACCAGTATTTTGTAAAGCAGATTGATATTGAATTTCAATAGCATCCGCATTGCCCGCAATAGATTGATACAAGGTATGCACCATGGGCAACCATGCTTTTAATAAGCTAGTACGTTTTTCGAAAATGGGAGCGCCAAATTGAATGAGTTGTTCGTTCAATGTAGACAATAATGTCTCATCCATCTGCCCTTGTTCTGCAGCCCATTTTAAAAGGCTATTTCTTTGTTGAAGTACTTTATTGTATTGAATTAATAATTGCAAATAATCCGCATCAATTTGAGACAATAAACTGTCAATTAATTTCCTACGCTCCTCACTCGAACCTGTGATAATTTGAACATCATCTGGTGCAATCATCACTGCAGGAATTTTTCCAATATGTTGAGACAATTTGGTGTACAATGTTTCATCATAATAAAATTCCTTCTTCCCAGTTTCCCTTAAAATACATGCAATTGGAAAATCAGCTCCACCCGTATTATATTGCCCTTGAATCCGCATGCCTTGGTGCGCATGGTGTACATTTTGGGCATCAGGTCTGCTAAAATAACTTTTCGTAAAAGAAAGGTAATAAATGGCATCTAAGATATTGGTCTTGCCAGTTCCATTGGCTCCTACAATTCCCACAATTCTGGCATTAAATTCAAACTGCTTTTGAATGTAATTTCTGAATTGGATAAGGCTTAGGTTTCTAAGGGAGAGCATGGCTGCAATTTACATCAGAAAAAGCTGTATTTTTAGTCAAATTTTAAGGAATGATCCTAATCAGTGAGCAACAACTTCCAAGCATTGTCAAAAGGCTGTCTCATCAAATTTTGGAGACCCATCCAGGACTACAAAATACCGTACTCATAGGGCTTCAGCCAAGAGGTGTTTTTTTAAGCGATCGTATTGTCGCTGCTTTACATCAAGAACTCCCTGCAGATCAGGTGGTTTATGGCAAATTAGACATCACATTTTATAGAGATGATATTAGAAGGGAATTACATTTAGCTACCCAAACGGACCTTCCGTTTAGTATTGAGGGCAAAACAGTTATATTAATTGATGATGTGTTGTTTACTGGACGCACTATCAGGGCTGCTTTGGATGCTTTATTGTCCTTTGGACGTCCTGCAAAAGTGGAATTATGTGTCTTAGTTGACCGTAAACCAAGCAGGGAATTACCCATACAACCCGACTTTTCTGGTAAGGAAATGGATACTTTAACCCCCTATAAGGTAAAAGTTAGATGGAAAGAAAATGATGGAGTGGACGATGTAATCTTGTTAGATCAATAAAATATATTAATTTAGCTTTTTAATGGCACTATCTACCAAACATCTTCTTGGTATCAAGGACCTCCAAACGGAGGATATTCAACTTATTTTATCTACTGCAACGCAATTTAAAGAAGTCCTTCAGAGACCAGTTAAAAAAGTACCTACGTTAAGAGACGTAACGATCGTTAACCTTTTTTACGAAAATTCTACCCGAACAAGAATCTCTTTTGAATTGGCAGAACGCAGGTTATCTGCCGATGTGGTGAACTTTACCGTTTCAAGTTCATCTGCAGCTAAAGGAGAAACTTTATTGGACACCGTCAATAATATTTTGAGTATGAAAGTGGATATGGTAGTGATGCGACATAGTGCATCAGGTGCCCCACATTATCTTTCAAAACATATTGATGCTGCAATTATCAATGCAGGTGATGGCATCAATGAACATCCCACACAAGCTTTATTAGATGCATTTTCAATGCAGGAAAAAATGGGCAAGCTAGAAGGATTAAAAGTAGCCATCATTGGAGATATCATGCATAGTAGGGTTGCATTAAGTAATATTTATCTTTTAAAGAAAATGGGTGCCCAAGTAATGGTTTCGGGGCCACCCACTTTAATCCCTAAATACCTACAAGAAGCGATGGACATTCAAGTGGAGTACAATATCGACAAAGCCCTTGCTTGGTGTGATGTGGCCAATGTCCTTAGAATTCAATTAGAACGTCAAAATCAGCCTTTATTCTCTTCATTGAGAGAATACAACTTGGCTTATGGTATCACTAAATCAAGACTTCAAAAATTAGATAAGGAAATTTTAATCATGCATCCTGGCCCAATCAACCGAGGTGTAGAAA
>JAOASV010000028.1 GCA_030158535.1 Sediminibacterium sp. | reverse complement strand
GTGTTTTAAGAACATGGGTAGAAGATTTTGTGGATGAAGATACAGGTGAAGTAGTGAGCATCGAGCGTAACGAAATTGTTATGGAGCGTGACACTGTTTTAGATGAAGCTGCTATCGCAACAATCGTTGAGATGGATGTGAAGAGTGTCTTTATTCAAAAAGAAGAATTTGGTGGTGATTATGCAATCATCTACAACACATTAAACAAAGATACCTCTAACTCTGAGTTAGAAGCGGTACAACATATTTACCGTCAATTACGTGGTGCAGATGCTCCAGATAATGAAACGGCGCGTGGTATCATTGACAAATTATTCTTCTCTGATAAGCGTTATGATTTAGGTGAAGTTGGTCGTTACAAAATCAACCGTAAACTTGACTTAGATTATCCATTAGAGAAAAAAGTATTAACAAAGCAAGACATTATTGAAATTGTTAAATACTTAGTTCGTTTAACCAATGCGAAAGCTGAGATTGACGATATTGATCACCTAAGCAATCGTCGTGTACGTACAGTGGGTGAGCAGTTGTATGCACAATTTGGTGTTGGTTTAGCGCGTATGGCGCGTACTATTCGTGAGCGTATGAACGTACGTGACAACGAGGTATTTACACCAGTTGACCTTATCAATGCAAGAACACTTTCTAGTGTTATCAATTCATTCTTTGGTACTTCACAGTTATCTCAATTCTTAGACCAAACAAATCCGTTATCAGAGATCACGCACAAGCGTCGTATTTCTGCACTTGGACCCGGCGGTTTAAGTAGAGAGCGTGCAGGATTTGAGGTACGTGACGTACACTATTCTCACTACGGCCGTTTATGTACCATCGAAACACCGGAAGGACCAAACATTGGTCTAATTTCTACGTTGTGTGTGCATGCTTCTATTAACGATATGGGATTCATTGAAACACCATACCGTAAAGTAGAAAATGGTAAAGTAAACATGAAGCAATTAACGTACCTCAGCGCTGAAGAAGAGGATACTGCAAAAATTGCACAGTCAAACTCACCATTAACAGAAAAAGGAGAATTCGCAGAAGATAAAGTTGTTTCTCGTCAAACCGGAGACTTCCCAATTTTAGATAAAGAAGATGTAGAATATATGGACGTTGCACCTAACCAGATTGTTGGTTTGAGTGCGTCTTTAATTCCATTCTTAGAACATGATGATGCCAACCGTGCCCTAATGGGATCAAACATGCAACGTCAAGCAGTTCCGTTAATTATTCCTGAAGCACCAATTGTTGGTACAGGTCTAGAAGGAAAAGCGGCGCGTGATGCACGTATCCAAATCCATGCAGATGGTAATGGTGTGGTTGAGTTTGTTGATGCAAACGAAATTCATGTTCGTTATGATAGAAATGATTTAGATCGTTTGGTTTCATTTAGCGACGATTTACAAGTTTATAAACTAACCAAATTCATCAAAACAAACCAAGCAACTTGTATTAACCTACGTCCTGCTGTTAAAAAAGGACAAAAAGTTAAGAAAGGTGATTTCTTAACCGAAGGTTATGCAACTAAAGATGGTGAGTTAGCACTAGGTCGTAACTTACAAGTGGCGTTCATGCCATGGAAAGGTTACAACTTCGAGGATGCGATTGTAATTAGTGAAAAAGTTGTTCGCGAAGATTTATTTACTTCTGTTCACATCGATGAATATGAATTAGAAGTACGCGATACTAAATTAGGTGAAGAAGAATTAACACCAGATATCCCTAACGTTTCTGAAGAAGCGACCAAAGATTTAGATGAGCATGGTATCATCAGAATTGGTGCTACGATCAAAGAAGGTGATATTTTAATTGGTAAGATTACACCTAAAGGTGAATCAGACCCTACACCAGAAGAAAAACTTTTACGTGCCATCTTTGGTGACAAAGCAGGTGATGCAAAAGATGCTTCTTTAAAAGCACCAAACGGTACTGAGGGTGTAGTAATTGATAAAAAATTATTCCAACGCGCCAAAAAAGATAAGAACGGAAAAATTCGTGAAAAAGCTTTACTTGAAAAAGTAGAAAAAGTACACGAACAAAATACCGAGCATATCAAAGAATTGTTGCTTGATAAATTACAAACACTATTAAAAGATAAAGCTTCTGCTGGTGTAAGCAATAACTTTGGTGAAATGTTGATCCCTAAAGGTTCTAAGTTCAATCAGAAAAACTTAGTTACCCTCGATTACCAAAACGTAAATCCACTTGGTTGGACTGGTGACGAAAAAACAGATCAACAAATCAACACCTTGTTACACAACTATAGCATTCGTTTCAACGAAGAGTTAGGTCGTTACAAGCGTGAGAAATTCAACATCTCAATTGGTGATGAATTACCAGCAGGTGTATTAAAATTAGCGAAAGTTTACTTAGCCGTTAAGCGTAAGCTTAAAGTGGGAGATAAGATGGCGGGTCGTCACGGAAACAAAGGTATCGTTGCCAAAATTGTGCGTGCAGAAGACATGCCATTTATGGAAGACGGTACACCGGTAGACATCGTTCTTAACCCACTAGGGGTACCTTCTCGTATGAACCTTGGTCAGATCTATGAAACCATCTTAGGTTGGACTGGTAAGCGTTTAGGTGTGAAATTTGCTACACCAATTTTTGATGGTGCAAGCACCGATCAAATTGAGCAATATTGTAAAGATGCGGGTATTCCAAGAAATGGACATACGTATTTATATGATGGTGAAACTGGAGAGCGTTTCCATCAGAAAGCTACTGTGGGTGTTATCTACATGATTAAACTACACCACATGGTTGATGATAAAATGCACGCCCGTTCTATCGGACCATACAGCTTAATTACCCAGCAACCGCTTGGTGGTAAGGCTCAGTTTGGTGGACAGCGTTTTGGTGAGATGGAGGTTTGGGCACTTGAAGCATATGGTGCTGCTAACATCTTACAGGAATTATTAACCCTTAAATCTGATGATATCATTGGTAGAGCAAAAACCTATGAAGCCATCGTTAAAGGTGAAAACATTCCACGTCCGGGTGTACCAGAATCATTTAATGTATTAGTACATGAATTGAGAGGTTTAGGTTTAGACTTAAAATTTGAATAAGATTTTAAAAAACCAACACATCTATTAACAACAATTATCATTACAAATTTACAACCTAGATATGGCCATTAAAAGAGACAATCGACCAAGATTAACTTTCTCCGAGATCACTATCGGTCTGGCTTCTCCAGATAATATATTAGAAAGAAGTTTCGGTGAAGTATTAAAGCCTGAAACCATTAACTACCGTACGTATAAGCCTGAAAGAGATGGTTTATTCTGCGAAAGAATTTTTGGTCCAGTTAAAGATTATGAGTGTGCTTGTGGTAAATACAAGCGTATCCGTTACAAAGGCATTGTGTGTGACAGATGTGGGGTAGAAGTAACAGAGAAAAAAGTACGTCGTGAGCGTATGGGCCACATTAAATTAGTGGTACCTGTAGTGCACATTTGGTACTTCAAATCTTTACCAAACAAAATTGGTTATTTATTAGGGATGAGTTCTAAGAAATTAGAAACCATCATCTATTACGAGCGTTATGTAGTATTACAAGGCGGTATCAAAGAAAACCTAAACATGGGTGATCTTTTAACCGAAGAAGAATACTTAGATCTACTAGATACTTTACCAAAAGAAAACCAATTCTTACCTGACGAAGATCCAAATAAGTTCATCGCTAAAATGGGTGCAGAAGCCGTTCACGGTTTATTGCAAAGAATTGATTTAGATGGTTTAAGTTTCTCTTTACGTAATGCTGCTGCAAACGAAACTTCTCAACAACGTAAAGCAGATGCTTTAAAGCGCCTCAGCGTTGTAGAATCTTTCCGTGAAGCTGGTACGCATATTGTAAATAAGCCTGAGTGGATGGTGATGCAATACATCCCAGTTATTCCACCAGAACTTCGTCCATTAGTACCTCTAGATGGTGGTCGTTTTGCATCTTCGGATCTAAACGATTTATACCGTCGTGTAATTATCCGTAACAACCGTTTAAAGCGTTTGTTAGAAATTAAAGCGCCAGAAGTAATCTTACGTAATGAAAAACGTATGTTACAAGAAGCGATCGATTCTTTATTCGATAACTCTCGTAAATCTAATGCTGTTAAAGCAGAAGGTGGACGTGCTTTGAAATCTTTATCTGATGTATTAAAAGGTA
>JAOASV010000027.1 GCA_030158535.1 Sediminibacterium sp. | reverse complement strand
TCCTTCCAGTGGTTGGTGTGCATTGATATCTAAGTATACCTGACCATCGGTGGTTTTGGCGCTATTAAAGGCAAATGCATTGCTACCTGCCGTTTTATAATTTTCGAGTAATGGAACTGTGCCTCCAAAAATGGAACTGAGTGCTTTGTCTGCTCCAGATAACACACAAAGTTGTAGTACCGAATATTGCACCATGTCTTTTGGGGTAACAGGGAATATTTTTTTAAGCATCACTTCTTTGGGGTGTGCTGCTGCATATGCATTGAGTCCAGCGGCGTAGCCTTCCAATAATTTTTTAAATGCGGGACTTAAATCGGACTCGTATTTTTCGTCTACGAGTTCTGGAATGCGTAATAGGTGAATGATATAATCTATAGATGCTCCTTTTTTACCTTGGTACTGCGCTAACATAGATTTGCCCGCCATTAATGACTGTTGAATAGTTTCAAAATCATCTTCTGCATGTGCCCAAGCAAGGCCGTATGCTACATCCGGATCGGTTTTGCCAAAAATATGTGGTACGCCAAAGCTATCCCTGATAATATCAATTTTTGCTGGGTTTATTTGTGCGTGCAATTGAGTGGCAAGTAAACATGTAATTACTAATGTCAGTATTCTCATAGTTAGCATTCTTAATAGTCTTTCAATTCTGTGTTTGATGACCTGTCATTATTTTGTTTTCGAAAAAGTTCATGAAAAAAACCAAGCACCAAAAAGTCTCGGCCAATTTCATCATTTATTTTATAATCAAATTGGTGAAGATAGCCAATTTGTAAGGTAGTTTCTTTGCTCGGTTTAAAGCTTAATGCATACTGAAGTCTATTTCTCTCGAAATATGGTTCTTTACTAGTAAAAAAGAGTTCGTTGCTGATGCTGGCTTGAAAGGGTTGGTATCCTTTTGTTTGCTTGCCAAAGGGATATGAAACGCCTAGCCTATATCTGTGTCTGTCCCTGAATCCATTACTGGTAAATCTTAATTCGGTTCTGTAACGCTGCTCTATTTTTATTTTTCCAATCGTTTGAAATAAAATGAGCTGCGGCCAAAGTCTAAATTCATCATTGTTTTTTGGAGTAATAAAGTTGCCGCCTTCTCTAAAGGTTTGATAGCTTCCTGCGCCGAGTGAAACTTGCCATTGTTTATTTACTTTATAATTAACACCACCTTTGTATTCGTAATAGTGGAAATGGTTATAAAATTTAAGGGAGCGAACTTGCGTTTCTCCAAATGCACTCCATTTATTTGAAATGTTATATTTTAAGTGTAGGATATTCCAACTGCCCAAATCAAACTTTTGAGAAGAGCAAATATTGGAAATAACTAGAAAACAAAATAGCAGGACCTTATTGCGCATAATTACGATTGCTTTGGTGTGATTGCTATTGATTTTTGTAAAATCTGTGCATTTGGAATCGTAATAATTTCTCCACTCGTTGTTTTTAGGTGTACAAAAAAGTAAGTCAGTTCTGTGATTTCACCTTCAAATGGGCAGTCTTTGTCTAATATTTTAATGGTATCTCCCAGTTTTAAAGGATGATTAAAAAACAGAATTAGACTTGACGTAATATTTGATAATAGTGACCATTGTGCAAAAAAGGCAATACCAAGTGCTGTTAAAATGGTACTTGCAAATGCGGCTATTTCATTTTGCTTAAATCCCCAAATCCCGGAAAGTAAAATGGCAAGGACAATGGTTGTAAATAAATGTAACCCCTTAATTATAATTTTTCTACGATCTCTTTGAAGAGGGGTGTGTTTTAGGGTATTATTGATCGTTGTTTTGATAATTAAATACAAAACAAAATAAATGGATACTGCAATGAGGCTTTCTAAAATCTGAATTTTTTGTAGTTCCATTGTTCATTGATTTTGGCGATAGTATAAGTTGTTTGACTGGGTATAAATGTAGCTAATTAACTTTTAGAAGAATTGGGTTGGGCTTGTTGTAATCTGTTAATGGTTTCCAAAATTTATGTATTTTTATAAAAATTATACCATGTCAATTTTTAAGCAATTAAAAGAATACCTTTTTATTTCAAAAAGAGACCCCAACGAGCCGCGCACTCAATGGATGAAATACATGCATGGAATGAACAGGATATCTCTTTTTAGGTTTTTGATCGCAGTGCTTATTGTATTATTTAAGACGCTGATTTTACCCCTCATCAATAAATAATTTTGGTCCTGCAAGTGCTACAATTTCTTTAGCCACTTTTGCGGAAGCGTCTCCACCACCAGCTGCGAGCAGTGCATGTAATGACTCGTAGTTATTCATTACTTCTTTTCTGTGCAGTTCGTTTTCAGTGATATTGCGCAGTGCATTTGTTAAATGCTGCTCCGTCAGGTTTTCTTGAATAATTTCCTTGACAATTTCTTTGTCCATAATTAAGTTCACGAGTGAGATGAACTTGATTTTTACCAGCCTCTTTGCAATTTGGAAAGAGAACTTGCTTGTTTTGTAGCACACTACTTCTGGCACTTTAAACAGTGCGGTTTCTAGGGTTGCGGTACCGCTGGTTACAAGTGCTGCATCTGCAACGCTGAGTAATTCGTAGGTGCTATTTTTAACGAGTGCAACATTGGCATAGCCCATTAAAAAGCGGTTGTAAAATGGAGCGTCTTGCCCTGGGGCTTGTGCCACCATAAATGTGTATGCCGGAAAATGTGGTGTTACACTTAGCATGATCGGTAGCATTTTAATGATTTCTTGTTTTCTGCTACCTGGTAGTAATGCAATTACTTTTTTATTGTCTGTTGAAAGTGGGGTAGTGCTTGTAAAGGATTCAATCACACGCAAGAGTGGATGACCTACATAGGTAACATCCCAATTCCATTTATTTTTGAAATAATCTTTTTCAAAAGGAAGTATGCAAAACATTTTATCAATGCATAGTTTCATTTTTTTAACCCTGTTTTCTTTCCATGCCCATACCTGCGGTGCAATGTAATAGACTACTTTAAATCCATTTTTTTTAGCCCATTCTGCAATGCGTAAATTAAATCCTGGATAGTCTACAAGAACCAGAACATCGGGTTGCCAAGCTTCAATGTCTTGTTTGCAAAACCGGATGTTTTGTAAAATGGTGGGTAGGTTTTTAATCACTTCTAAAAAGCCCATAAAGGCCAGGTCTCTGTAATGCTTAACTAGTGAGGCACCCGCCTGTTGCATTAAATCGCCACCCCAGGCCTTAATGCTGGCGGTAGGGTCTAGTTTTTTTATTTCTTTAATAAGGTTACTGCCGTGTAGGTCTCCGCTGGCTTCCCCTGCAATAATATAGTACTTCATAGGCTCCTTGCAATTTACGTTAGAAGGGCCGAAATGTTAATAAAACTAAAAAAATAGTTAAAAAACTAAAAATTTAGTTGTTAAACTAAAAAAATAGTTTTAGCATTGTGTTTCAAATGTAGATGTGTATGAAACCATTAACAAAAGCAGAAGAGCAAGTAATGCAGCAGGTATGGAAATTATCCAGTGCCTATTTAAAGGATATCGTAGAATCTTATCCTATGCCGCGTCCGCATACAAATACAGTGGCTACACTCGTAAAAATATTAGTAGACAAAGGATATATTGGAGTTGAAGCCATGGGCCGTGTGCACCGTTATTTTCCTTTAGTTAGTAAAGAATCGTATTCTACCAATTCTATTAAATCGTTGGTGGACGCTTATTTTGAAGGTTCTTTTAGTGAGGCTGTTTCTTGTATGTTACAGCAAAAAGAAATTAGCGTACATGAATTGGAAATCTTATTGGATCAATTGAAACAACCAAAAAAATAAGTCATGTATCCTACACTCTATTACTTGTTACAAGTGCTTGTATGCAGTGCCGTTTTGATGGTTTATTATTTACTCGTGCTGCGCAATAAAAAATTCCATCAGTACAACCGGTTTTATTTACTAGGCGTTGCTGTAGTTTCTTGGATTGTTCCGCTCATTAAAATTGTTTGGGACCAACAGCATGCTGGTGTTAGACAAGTAGATATTATCAACGTAGTCGCAAATGGCAATACAGCAGTTGAAGCTTTGCTGGCAAGTAAACAAGCGTCTTTTAACTGGTTGTCTATTTTGCCTAATATTTATGTTGGCGTTTCGCTTTTTTTAGCAACGGCAATGGTATTTGCACTGTTTCGAATTTATAAAATGTATAAATCTTATGAGTGCAATAACCTGCAACAATTTTATTTAGTAATGACCCGCGAA
>JAOASV010000026.1 GCA_030158535.1 Sediminibacterium sp. | reverse complement strand
TGTGTGTTGACCTGTATTGGCTATGATCAGTCCAAAAATAACAATACCAGCACTAATCATATGAATTTTTTGGAATGGCTCATGTAAAAATAAAACGGCTTCGATGGTGCTAATAATGGGGATGAGGTTGCCAAATAAAACAGTGGTGCCAGCGCCAATTCTTTTAATGGCTGCATTCCAGCATAAAAAAGAAACCACCGAGGTTCCTGCACCCAAATAAATCAGTGATAGTACAAGTGAATTGTTCCAAACAATGGGAGCAGCGGTTACTTGTTCAATTAAAAAACCGGGTAAAATTAACAAGCTGCCAAGTCCAAAAATGGCCAATAAAAAAGTCGTTGCAGAAATAGTAGCTGGCTTTTTTCGGACGAGTACATTGTAGACTGCAAATGCAATGGCACCAGTTAGCGCCCACAAATCACCAATCGAAAAAGTAAAAGACATAAGTGTTTGTAAGCTGCCTTTAGAAATCAGTAACAAAACCCCAGATAAACAAACGAGCATGCCAGTGAGTCTGAATGCATTGATGCGTTCGCCAATAAAAAGAATGGCAAAAGTAGTAGCAAAAATAGGGGAGGAAGTAGTGCTTATCAGGGCCATATTAATAGCGGTGGTATAGTGCCCCGATATGTATAGGCATGTATTGAATATGGCAATACCTGAAAGTGATACCCAAAATAAATAAGCTACGTGTTTTTTTAAAATATGCCACTCTTTTGTAAAGGCTTTATATGCAATAGGAAGCATTAATACGCTCGCCAACGACCATCTAAAAAAGGCAAGGGTAATGGGAGGTATTTGCTGATTCACGCCTCTGGCAATTACAAAATTACCAGCCCAAATAATGGCTGCTACAGTAGCTAATAGTATGCCTATATATCTATTATTACGGACGTCCACCGGCAAAATCCATTTCGTAATTGCCTTTAATACGTTCTATTGGCGGATTAAAATATCCAAATTTTACTTTTGGAAATTCTTCAGCAATAAGGCTCATGAGTTGTTTAACACCCAACATTTCACCGGTTTCGTTGACGCCAATTTTGCCCATGTACCAGTCCGGATCGATATTAAAATTACGCCACTGAATCATGGTCAAATCGGTATCAATAATAAGTTTGCGAAGCGCTTCATATTCTTCTACGCTATCTGTCATACCCGGAAAAACAAAGTAGTTAATACTTGCCCATCCGCCATAACTGCGCATTACTTTTAAACTCTCAATGATATCTTCAAACTGATAATTATTGGGCCTATAATAAGGCTCATAAATATGTTTACGCGCAGAGTTGGTACTTACCCGAATACTATTTAAACCCACTTCACATAAGGCTTTTACGGCGTCTGGTTTAGAGCCATTGGTATTGATATTGATACTGCCTTTGTCTGTGTGTTTTCTGATTTCAATAATGGATTCTCTAATCGTTTCCCACATGAGTAGTGGTTCACCTTCACAACCTTGTCCAAAACTAATGAGTGGGAAAGGCGCATTGTTTAAATGCGGCACTGTAAATTCTACAATTTCTTCGGCGGTAGGTTTAAACGTTAAACGGTCTTGCGTAGAAACAATGGTTTCATCAGAAGGTTGAAAAGAAATACATCCAATACAATTGGCATTACATGCTGGAGAAGTAGGCACGGGACATTCCCATCTAGACAATGAAAAATTGCGCGCAGCAGGACAGTTGTATGTCATGCAGCAGTTTTCCATCAAATGTTTTACAAGTCTATTGTGCGGATAGTTCGCTAATAATACCTCTGTGCCAGAAGCTATTTTTTCATCGTCATATCCAGCACACTCTTGTCTAATATCTTGTTCAATTCTTACAGCGGGCACATAGGTTTTATTGTCCAACCAACCTGCTGCTGTGTAGCAAAACAAGGGTAGTGTAGGGGCTTCCGCTTCTGTTTCGTAAGCGGCAATATATAAACCGGTATGAGCGGGCGGAATAAATGCTGCAACGGCCCATCCTTTGTCACATAAACGCATTTCACCAGTTTCAACATCTAGTCCAATGCCACGTCTACCCGGTAATTCATACAAATTGCCCCCTTCAGGAAGTTCAATCCAATCGGCAGGATCTATGGGCATGGCATCCCAACCGGCACGACCTACCACATACAAACTCGTGTCTTCGTAAATATTTCCTTCGCCGTCTGAATATAATATGTAAGGTGACTGTTGTAGTGGCATGTTATTTGTTTAAGCGTTCTTGGCAAAATACATTAAAAGCTGCTTCATCTTCTTTTGTTACAGCAGATTCTATTTGCTTTTGAAACAAAGTGTTGTTTTTATAATCTAATGTAAGTAGTCCGTCTTTTAAAACAATATTTTCAAAAGCGTCCCAGCTATGTCTCTTTTTTGGAAAGCTATTGATGACAACTTCTTCGTCGTCAAAAGCAATCTCTTCTGGAAATTTAACTTGTTTTTCTATCACTGCGGCAGCCACATATACAAAAGCTAGCCATGATATATATGGTTGAATAAAAATACCCCATGCACCTAGTAATAGAGCTATTCTATATAATGCCGGTCTTCCTTTTTTTTCTTTTAAAATAGTAAACGCGGTCCATGCAATCATGGAAAGCATAATGGTAATATAAATAAGTGTTTGCTGGTAGCCATGTAAAATAACTTGCACCGATAGTAGGAGCGCAGCAAGTGCAATCATTAAAATACTTACCCAATTAATAAAAACAAAAGAGCGTTTTTTTAGTACAATAATAAAGTCGTAAACTTTTCCTGCCATCTTAGCTATTTGAAGGGGTGTTTTTTACCATCAAATTACACATGCGCCATAATAAGTGAGCGCCCACATTGCTATCCCAGTCTGTTTCACCCACACCTACTTCTACAAAATCAAAGCCAATGAGTTGTTTGCCACTGGCTACTATTTTTTTGAATAGGTAGAGTATCTCTTCGCTTTCAAAACCACCCTGAACCGGTGTTCCTGTGTTTGGGCAAAGTTTTGGATCAAGGCCATCAATGTCAAAACTGATATACACCAGCTGAGGCAGTTGATTGACAATTTCATCCGTTATTTGCTTCCAGGTTTCGCCTTCGTATTGTCTGGTTTTAATGTCTTTGTCAAAATAGGTAACAACCCTTCCGTTGCTGTTATTAATGTAATCCCACTCTTCGCTACAAAAATCTCTGATCCCAACTTGTACTAGTTTTTCAACGCCTTCAATTTCATTTAGTACGTTGTACATGACAGATGCATGTGAATAGGTAAAATGCTCGTAGCTTTTTCTTAAATCGCAATGCGCGTCAATTTGTAAAATACCAAAGCTGCCATGCTTTTTTGCCAATGCTTTAATATAGCCTAGCGGTGTGCTATGGTCTCCACCAATAAGGCCTACCAGTTTACCTTGTTCGAGTAGTTCGTTGGTTTGTTCGTACACCCAGTTATTGAGCATAACACCGCCTTCATTAATTTCTTTGAGGCTCTTACACATGAATTTGTTGTTACCAACAATTTCACCTTTAGAAATATAGTCGATAAAGAGTTCGGCCTCTTTGCGTAAGTAGTCGCTTTTTAATAGAATTTTTTTATTGGTTTCCCTTAAATAAAATCCTTTTTTCCAACCATCAGGCACATCGGTATCTAATAAATCCACCTGAATACTTGCCTTCCAAATATGTTCTGCAGCTCTTGAAGTACCGGCTCCGTAACTCACGGTTACTTCCCATGGAACGGGGAGTAAAACGAGGGCAGATTCCGCTTCAGAAAAAGGGAGTCCAAAAATGTTGTTATTTGGGTTTCCGACCACATTGGGGTCAAAGTTGGATAATTGGCTCATACTGGGTTGTATTGCAAACAGGGCGCAAGTTAGCAGCTATTTTTCGAAATACGTTAAAGATTCTTGAATGCTTAAACAAGACCACCAAGATTATTCATTTTAGGCTACTTTTGTGCTAGAAATCAGCGTATTTATGAAAAAGACCCATATTATCCTCCTGCTCTTAATTGCCGCTTCTATAGTTGTACTTATCAGCTACACAGGTGATTTAACCACTTATGAGACCATTGCGTCTGCGCGTGAAAAGGAAGGAAAATTTGTGAATTTGATTGCTAAAATTGATAAAACGCAGCCGCTCGTGTATGACGCTGTCAAAGACCCCAATTATTTAACGTTTACAGCAGTAGATACCCTTGGTAATTCTATTAAAGTAATTTACCACAACAATAAGCCCACAG
>JAOASV010000025.1 GCA_030158535.1 Sediminibacterium sp. | reverse complement strand
GCAATAATGAAACCCTTCATCCATTGGTAACAGTGATTGATTTTTCAAAAGCTGGATTAAGGGATTGGGGAAATGTTGATACTGTAAAATTTCAATATGGCATGTATTGCATCTTTTTAAAAGATGTTAAATGTGGCGATATGAAATATGGACGACACAACTACGATTATCAAGCTGGCACATTGGTGTTTTTTGCCCCCGGACAAGTCATGGAGATGAAGAAACCAGCAGAACCTTATCAACCCGCAGGCTTTGGCTTAGTTTTCCATCCTGATTTTTTATTAGGTACCGAACTAGGCAAACATATACGTAATTATAAGTTTTTTGATTACGAGACGAATGAAGCTTTACATTTATCGGATAGTGAGAGAAAGATGATGCTAGATTGTTTTGGTAAAATTGAATTTGAATTAAAACAACCAATCGATAAGCATAGTAAGAAATTAATTGCTTCCAATATTGAACTCTTCTTGGATTATTGTCAAAGGTTTTACGATCGACAATTTATTACTAGAGACAATGTAAACAAAGGTATTTTGGAAAAATTTGAGACCCTTTTGAATACTTATTTTGAATCAGATCAACCTCAAAGAATAGGCATTCCCTCTGTGTCTTATTTTGCCAGCGAGCTTCATTTATCAGCAAACTATTTTGGGGATTTAATCAAAAAAGAGACAGGACAATCAGCAAAAGACTATCTTCAAAATAAAACCATCGAGCACGCGAAGAAGATTCTATTTGAAACAGATAAAACGGTCAACGAAATTGCCTTTGATTTAGGATTCAAGTACCCACAACACTTTACACGCTTATTTAAACAAGAAGTTGGTCAAACCCCTTCTGCTTATAGAAATTTAAACTAAAACGCATAAGACAAATGCATCATCCACCTGTCATTCGCCTCAATTTGATGATTCGCTATATTTTGTGAAATCGGCGATTGCAGATTGGCTCCTACTAGTATTTTCTTAAACTTTAGCTCGGCACCATAATTTAGCGTTGTTAAATCACCCCCAGAAACATCTACCTCATTCCCTAAGTTTTGGTCTTTTCTATTTCGTTCAAATTGCACCCCGATATTGGGAGCAACAGAAAAATCCTTGCCAACAAAAAGCTTCTGGTACATCTGTGCACTATTTTGAAACTTATTCCCATATTGATACCCAGATGAATTTACAGTATTCAATTTGTAATTAGCCGAAATATTGATACCTGTATTTTGCAATCTTGCTTCATAAACAGCGCCAACAATAAAATCCAAGGTGCCGGTTCCATTGGTAAAAAGTTGACTACTTGAATTGGCGTTAACCATATCGAATTTACCAGTAGGGAGTTTGACCCCCATTGCAGCTCTCCCACTTTGTAAAAACACTTTATTTTGTTTGGTTAATTGATTGGACTGAAATAGCGTATAATAGTTAACCAAATTTATATACAGGATCAGGGAAGTTCGAAGGCTTTTTAAAGCCTTCGAACACCTGTGCAATTTCCTTAGTACATGCAATAGTAAGTAAGGAAATGAACAATAAAAGAATGGAATATTTTTGCTTCATTAGTTTTCTGTATGATCATGTTGGAACATGTATTGATAATTATTCGCTACTGTGGCACTAAAGGGAGAGGCGAACTGTAATTCCGGGAAATATGTTTTTGAAGATAAAACAAACTCTGATTGATTCAATTTAGGCGCTTCTGTCTCTGATGACTGATCCTGCTGATTGTTCTTCTTGTACATCTGGCACTTACCATTACAGTTTAATTTTGGCTTGGCCTTATTGATACATTTTTCTTTATAGGCCTCTAGATTCACCATATAATCCGCCAATACAAGTGACCTTGAAAAGGATTGTGCAAATAATGCGGCAAGGAATAATATGACTATTGGATACTTCAATCTTTTGCAAAGCTAATAATTTTATAAAATAAAAAACTGCTAAAAGCCATAAAATAAATATGACATTTAGCAGTTTTTGATCATTTTAATTGCTTTACTTCTTAGGAGCAACTCCTAATAGGCGTAAAATATCTTCCATTAAACACCATTTTGTAACGGATGACTGCAATAAGTTTGCTCCTACAAAAAGGGTGAACCAAATGAAATTGATATTTACAAAATAAGCCAACAAGACGCTTATTATAATGAAAATACCTGCGATTGCTCTAATATACCTGTCCATATGTTTATGTTTTAATGTTTTTAATTCAATGATTTGTCTACTGGTAATACAAATGCCCTAACTGGATAAGCAGACCCAAGTGTTTGATTCAATTCAGTAATTTGACCTAACACTTGGTCGGCTAAATTGGCTGTGGTAAAGCTTACAATAAATGCAGACTCAAATTCCCCCACACCCCTTCCAAACCAATCATCTGTCATATCCTCATCCACCATATTTTTCACTCCTATCGCATCCAATACACTAAATACTGGCACGGTTGCTTTTTTCAATAATTTGTTAACATCAGGAACCTGTTCCTTAATGGTAGCGATCACTAGTAATTTCATAGTTTGTTTATTTAATTTTATTCCTCATCATTTTGTAATACAATAATGGAACCACGATCAATGTCAAGAAGGTAGAAGTCACAGTACCACCCATTAAAGAAATGGCTAACCCTTGGAATACTGGATCAAATAGGATAATCACAGCGCCTAATGCAACTGCTCCTGCTGTTAATAAAATAGGCGTTGTTCTTACCGCACCTGCCTCAATAATAGCTTGCTTTAATGGCGCACCTTCATCCAATCTAATATTGATAAAATCAATTAATAAAATCGAATTACGAACCATCACACCCGCTAAGGCAATAAATCCAATCATTGAAGTAGCAGTAAAATAGGCACCCATCATCCAGTGGCCAATTAATATACCAATTAAAGAAAGTGGTATCGCTGCTAACATAATCAAAGGCACAGTAAAGTTCTGGAACCAACCCACAATCAACATATAAATGATAATGATTACAACTAGGAAGGCAAGCCCTAAATCTCTAAACACTTCTAATGTAATCTGCCACTCTCCATCCCACTTTAATGAATACACATCTAAACCTGTTGGCTGTTTACTATACTCTTCATTTAAAGTATATCCAGCAGGCATTTTAATACTTGTTAAACTATCAGACATTTTAGAAATCGCATAAAAAGGGCTTTCTAATTTACCTGCCATATCCGCCATCACATAAACCACTTCTTTTTGGTTCTTACGATAGATGCTTTTTTCTTTAATGGCTGTAGTCACTTGAACGATATCTCTTAATGGCACCATATTGCCTTGCATACCTGCCACATTCATAGACAATACATCATTCATTGTTGTCTTATCTGCATCTTTTAATTGTAATCTTATTGGCGTCTGAGTATACGCATTCGGCTGATTAATATTGCCTGCAACCATACCTGACAATGCACCATTCATAATTGCAGTCACCTGAGCAGTTACAACACCATATTTCATGGCTTTTTCTTTATCAACTTTAATACTATATTCTTTTTCATCATCCTCTACCATCCAATCCGCATCCACCACATCTTCAGTAGCAGAAAATAATTTTTTTACCTGTTTGCCGATGGCAATTTGCTCTGCATAATTCGGCCCATAAATTTCGGCAACTAAGGTAGATAAAACTGGAGGACCAGGAGGTAATTCAACAATCTTAACATTGGCATTGTATTGTGCGCCAATTTTAATAATTGCATCACGCATACCCTTTGCGATATCATGACTTTGAATACTTCGCTCCGTTTTATCAACTAGGTTCACTTGAATATCAGCCACATTATCTCCTGTTCTTAGATCATAGTGTCTTACAAGGCCATTAAAACTAATTGGCCCCGATGTACCTACATAAGCTTGGTAATTCTCTACCATTGGTTGTTTTCCCACATACGCTGCAATATCAGCAGTAACCGCTTGGGTTTTCTCCAATGTAGTTCCCTCTGGCATATCAATCACCACTTGGAATTCATTCTTATTATCAAAAGGCAACATTTTGACTGCAACCGATTTTGTATAGAATAACATCATGGATGCCAACAATACCACAAATGTCCCCATCACAAATGCCCATCTTTTCCAACGTGTTTCCAACATTGGATTGATTGCATATTTATAGATTTTGTAAATTCCAGTCTCTTCAAGTTTTGTACCGTGATGATCGTCATGCTCCAAACCATGCTTTTCTTTTTCTCTTAAAAAGATATATCCTAAAT
>JAOASV010000024.1 GCA_030158535.1 Sediminibacterium sp. | reverse complement strand
TCCTACGCTTGTGGTTTTAGGTTGAACCACCAAAACATTATTAATAGTCGTATCTCTATAACCATTAGATGCTTTTACAAATAACTTATACGTACCATCTTTTAGGCCACGCATCTTAAATTCACCCTCCTTGTTTGGAAGCGCATACGCTGTGTCAGTATTGTTAAAAAGTGTGATCACAGCTTTAGCGTCTCTTGGCTTTACTTTACCTGCAACACTTGCCGTATTTTTTTCTACAAATGTGTGCATTACCGGAATTAAATAAAAGCGACCATTTGCTTCAATAATTGAACGGCTCACATCAAAGTCTAACCAAAGTCTATGTCTACGACTTGCAAACTCTTCAAACTCGTGTCCTTTTAATTTGATAACTATAAAATTGGGAAGATTAGGAGACAGATTTAATGGATAATTCACACTATCCTTCACCACAGAATTATTTGTACCAAATTCTATTCGAACGAGTCTAACAGAACCTTTAGGAACATTGGCTGAGGCAAACAAAGTATCGAGTCCATTTCTGAATTTTAAGATATCATATACGCCAGCTTTGATAGGTATCGTTGTCCATACCAAACCTGAATCTCTGCGACTCTCTCTATGTGAACCAATATGATCCCAATTGCAGGTGTCCCTTTTGCGCGACCCTTCTCTTGCAGTATCAATAACTATCTGCAACGATTTAATGTCAATAAATACATTGTCATAACTTCCTGGACCATCCGTTAACATAAAATTAACCTGCTGAATACCTGGCCCATTTTCTACTGAAGTAGACTTGTTACACGCTACGGCAACAAGTGAAACAATGGCTATTAAAGTAGCCGCGACAAATTGAGTTGTTTTTTTCATGGTGTGTATGATTTGATTTGAGGGGATAAGAATCAAATATATAATGAAGGTTTAATAACAATATGTTAAACCAACCGCAATGATTTCAAATGAAACGTTAAACCATTTTAATTTGAAAACACCACCACCCCATCAAATACGTCTACAAGCACCGGCTTAGTTTTATCTACTTCTCCAGCAAGTATCTTTTTACTAAGCGCATTTACAATAAGTTTTTGAATAAGCCTTTTTAAAGGTCTTGCCCCCATTTGTGGATCAAAACCTTGCTCTGCTAAAAACTCTAATAAATAATCAGAATACTGAAGCGCAATTCCTGAAAGTGCCACCATTTTTTGAAGCCCTTGTAATTGAATTTTTACGATGCCGAGTATTTGCTTTTTTAAGAGCGGACTAAACATAATGATTTCATCTACACGGTTTAAAAATTCGGGTCTGATGGTTTGTCTTAAAAGCTCCATCACATCCGTTTTAGCTTTATCAGTAACGGATTCGATATTTTTTTCGGTTACTTTTTCAAAAGCCTCCTGAATGAGATGGCTACCAATATTACTCGTCATAATAATAATGGTGTTTTTAAAATTCACTTTACGCCCTTTATTATCTGTTAAATGACCATCATCCAATACTTGGAGTAGTATATTCCAAACGTCTGGGTGCGCTTTTTCAATTTCATCCAGCAACACAACGCTATATGGCTTGCGTCTAACAGCTTCTGTTAATTGACCACCCTCATCATAACCCACATAGCCCGGAGGCGCTCCTACAAGGCGCGACACCGAATGTTTTTCTTGATATTCACTCATGTCTATGCGGGTCATGAGTTGCTCGTCATCAAATAAATAATCGGCAAGTGCTTTAGCAAGCTCCGTTTTACCCACACCGGTGGTTCCTAAAAATATAAAGGAGCCTATTGGTTTTTTAGGGTCTTGAAGTCCTGCCCTACTTCTTCTAATAGCATCCGAAACAGCGGCGATGGCTTCTTCTTGGCCCACTACGCGCTGGTGCAATTCATCTTCTAAGTGTAATAACTTTTCACGATCCGATTGGAGCATTTTACTTACCGGTATACCTGTTGCCTTAGCTACACTTTGCGCAATATCATCAGCATCCACTTCTTCTTTCATCAGTCTACTGCCGTTTTCACTAATGGTGCCCAGTTGCGTGTTTAAGGTTTCGATGAGGGCTTCCTGGTCTTTTATTTTACCATACCTGATTTCAGCTACCTTACCATAATCACCATTACGCTCTGCTTGTTCGGCTTCAAACTTATATGCATCGATAGAGGTTTTTGATTGCTGAATTTTTTCAACAACTTCTTTTTCTTCCTGCCATTTTGCTTTTAAGGTATCGCGCTCTACCGATAAATTACCAATTTCAATATTGAGCTCCTTTAATTTTTCTACATCGTTTTCTCTTTTGATGGCTTCACGCTCAATTTCTAATTGCCTAATCTGACGCTCGAGTGTATCCAGTTCTTCGGGCATAGAATTCATTTCTAACCTTAGTTTAGCAGCACTCTCATCAATTAAATCGATGGCTTTGTCTGGTAAAAAACGGTCAGTTACGTACCTGTTAGAGAGCTCTACTGCGGCAATAATGGCTTCATCTTTGATACGCACATGGTGGTGCGTTTCGTAACGGTCTTTTAATCCACGTAAAATGGATATCGCGTCTTCTACACTAGGCTCTTCAATCATCACTTTTTGAAATCTACGCTCTAGCGCCTTGTCTTTTTCGAAATATTTTTGATACTCACTTAATGTAGTGGCACCAATGGCCCTAAGCTCGCCTCTTGCAAGTGCGGGCTTTAAAATATTAGCAGCGTCCATGGCACCATCGCCACCACCTGCGCCCACAAGCGTATGTATTTCGTCAATAAATAAAATAATTTCTCCGTCACTTTCCGCTACTTCTTTGACAACACCTTTTAATCTTTCTTCAAACTCACCTTTATATTTAGCGCCAGCAATTAAAAGCCCCATATCAAGTGTGTAAATGATTTTAGACTTTAAATTTTCTGGTACGTCACCATTAACAATACGCATAGCAAGGCCCTCTGCGATGGCTGTTTTACCAACACCAGGCTCACCCACTAAAAGCGGATTGTTTTTACTTCTTCTAGATAAAATATGAAGGGTTCTTCTGATTTCTTCATCTCTACCAATTACTGGATCGAGTTTGCCCTGACGCGCTGCTTCATTTAAGTTGCGCGCATATTTTTTAAGCACATTAAACTGTGTGTCTTGTGTTTGCGAACTAATTTTTTCGCCTTTACGTAATTCCTTAATAGCTGCCACCAAACCTTTTTCTGTGAGGCCTGCATCTTTCAACGTTTTTGCCGTGCTATCATTTACATGTAACAATCCTAAAAGCAAATGCTCTGGACTGATAAATTCGTCTTCAAAAGTGGCGAGCATGCTATTGGCTTTTAATAGCGCCGTATTAAGCTCTCTTCCAATTTGTGCTCCAGGCTCTGCACCTTGGACTTTTGGAAGTTTAGCCATTGCATCTGTAATTTTTGCAGCAACAAACGCAGCATTGACGTTGTTCTTTTTTAACAAAAACGAAACGGTGCTATCCTTATCTTCTAAAATTGCTTGTAGCAAATGCTCTGTTTCGATAGAAGGATTGTTATTGTTAAAAGCAAGCTGTTGGGCTGCAGCAATCGTTTGCTGTGCTTTAATGGTATAATTTGCTAAATTCATAGTTATATTGTTTTGAATGCATAATTTGTGTGCAAAAACGATACTAAACCCGTTTATTTGTTTGTAACCGTACAAAACCGGAAATTATGTCTGTAAAAACAGTTCCAACCTGCATGAAAGTCAGCTATATCATAGCTTTCATGCTATTCTTTCAGGTTTCTAATGCCCAACTCAATTTTACCGAACTAGGTGCCAAACTAGAAGCTAGCAAAAAAGATCTTGGTGGCAAAGCCGTATTACTGGTTTATAAAGACGGAAAAATTGTGTTTGAAAAATCTGTTGGCGAGTTTACACCAAAAACACAAGCACCCATTGCAGCAAGTACCCAGTGGCTAACAGCTGCGCTTGTGATGAGTTATGTTGATGAAGGTAAACTCTCACTCGATGACAAGGTAAGCAAGTTCCTTCCCATATTTTCTAAATATTCTAAAGGCTATATCACCATCAGAGATTGTATTACGCATTTAACAGGTATTGAAGGCCCTTCAATTGGTTCACTAAAAGACATGAGCAATTCTAAAAAGTTTTCAAGCCTTGATGAACTCGTAAATGATATTGCTGCAAGCAAAGAAATTTTATCCAACCCAGGCCTCGTTTTTAGATTTAACAATATTGGATTCACGATTGCTGCGAGGGTATTAGAAGTGCTGAACAGAAGAGGTTTTGAACAAATGATGGC
>JAOASV010000023.1 GCA_030158535.1 Sediminibacterium sp. | reverse complement strand
GGTAATAGAGGCGGGCATCCTGCACGAAGCAAATGGTATCATAATTATGGTTATGGTAATTTGCGTGATTACGGCTTAGCAGATAAAAAGGCAGCTGTAGAACAACTTGCCGACCGCTTTACATTTATAGATATCGATAGAGTAGGTATTCATGGTCATTCTGGTGGTGGATTTATGAGTACTGCAGCGATGCTGGTGTATCCTAACTTTTTCAAAGTAGCTGTTTCGTCGGCGGGTAACCATGACAATAGCGTGTACAACCGTTGGTGGAGTGAACAGCATCATGGTGTTAAAGAAGTCATTGGCGATAAAGGCGATACGAGCTTTTTATACAGCATCGAAAAAAATCCGGACCTAGCTAAAAATTTAAAAGGTCATTTGATGCTTTCTCATGGTGATATTGATAACAACGTGCACCCAAGTAATACCATTCGTATGGCCAATGCTTTAATTAAAGCAAACAAACGTTTTGATTTAGTATTACTGCCTGGTCAAAGACATGGTTATGGTGATATGACAGAATATTTCTTTTGGCGTCAAGCAGATTATTTTGCGGAACATTTACTAGGGGACAAAACTGGTAGATCAGAAACTGAAATAGAAGAAATGACAAAAGAAATGGAGCAGTCAAACAAAGCTGCTGCAGGTGGAAGAAGAAATTAATATTGCCTTTTCTGGCGTTTAAATTGGCTGGCATGAAGATTTTTTTAATAGGGTTGATGGGGTCAGGAAAAAGCTATTGGACAAAACAGTTGGCTAAAAAATATAAGACTGGCGGATACGATTTAGACTACTTAATTGAGGTAAAAGAAGAAAAAACCATTGCCGAATTATTTACGGAAAATGGGGAAGAGTATTTTAGAAAAGTAGAGTCGGCGGTATTAAAATGGTTTGATCAAAAAAAGACCTATGTGCTTGCAACCGGCGGTGGGGCTCCTTGTTTTTTTGATAATATGGCCTGGATGAATAAGCAGGGCGTAACTATTTGGCTTGATGAACCATTGCCTGTTATTGCTGAAAGGCTAGCGCCCGAAAAAGCGCACCGCCCTTTAATTGCAAAGTTATCGGACGAGGAGCTATTGTCTTTTTTAGAAAAGCAACGAGAAGCTAGGTTGCCATTTTATAGTGCTGCTCAAATTCATTTACAAGAAGATACGATTACTGCCGACAGTTTTAAAAAAGCCCTTTCAAAATTATAAATCATGCTATCTAAATATTATATCTCTATTGCTGCTTTTTTAGGTGCATTAACAGTGGCCCTTGGTGCGTTTGGTGCGCACGCTTTAAAAGCAGTGTTATCCCCAGCGGCACTCATTACCTATGAAACAGCGGTCCGCTATCAAATGTATCATGTGGTGGCGTTACTAATAACGGGTATCTTAATGAATAAAGCGGCATCTCCAAAGGAGCAAAAGCTACTGACTAGGGCAGGGCTGTTTTTTATCGATGGCATTGTCCTCTTTTCAGGCTCCTTGTATTTTATAGTGGCAAAGCCTTTTTTGGGCATCGAAGGATTACCATGGGTAGGCGTTATTACGCCAATGGGTGGCCTACTTTGGATGGTAGCATGGGTGCTATTAGCGCTCTCTCAACTGCCAAGCGTGGAAAACTCCAAGTCCGTTTAGCATTTTTGCACATCGGCCCGTAAGCAGTGATAGACCGCTCCCCTTAACTTATATTTGTTTCCATGGCAAATAGTTTAAGAAAGAAAGCAACCACTCCTCCAGACCCTGAGCAGTTAACGCCAGATAAGGAAACCGAAGTAACCGTTACAGAAGTTGTAAAAGACGAGCGTACCACTAAAATAATTGGTTCTGTAACCTTATTGTTTGCAGCTTTTTTATTTGTTGCCTTTACGTCTTATTTATTTACTTGGCAAGAAGACCAAGATAAAGTGCACCAGTTTGGCATTAAAATTTTTGCAGAAAATGATTTGCGTGTAAGCAATTTGTTAGGGGTGCTTGGTGCTTATGTAGCACACTCTTTATTTTATAAAGGATTTGGCCTGGCTTCTTATTTATTTTGCACGTTCTTTTTTGTACTAGGGGTTAATTTAATTTTTGGTAAAAAAATATTTAGTCTTTGGCGCAACGCGCGTTATGTACTTATAGGTCTTATTGTATTAAGTACAGCTTTTGCATTTGTGGCATCTGCAAGTTCATTTTCTTGGGGTGGTGCCGTGGGCGAATTGTTCACTTCATTCCTGCAAAAATGGACAGGTACCTTTGGTACGGGCGCCATATTATTGTTAGCCGCGTTCAGCTATTTTATCTGGCGCTTTAATCCAGTGTTTACGGCTCCAAAGTTTAATTTCAAGTCTACAAATAACGATACTTCCGATTTAGGGGCTCCATTTACCCCCGATGATGAAAAACCCGTTGTGCAAGCATGGGATGAAGCGGGTGCACTCGTGCCAGACCCTAATGCACCTGTAGAAGAAGAGCTAGACACCGACGAAGCTGAGGAAAAAAAAACGGCAGTAGTGCCGGTGATGCCTAGCGGCAATAAATTAAAATCGGAAGGCAAGGCCGTTTCTGTTATTATGCCTGATGCGCCAGAAGAAATCATGCCGGATGCGTTAACGCCGCATATGAGTGGTGAAGCTCCACTAGATTTAGATGAGACAATAGAAGAAGAAGAAACCGAAGAAGAAGACAACGAAGATTTGTCTTTAGAAATTAACGAAACACCCATAGAGGAAGCAGCGCCTGCAGCAAGTATTGGCAAGCTTAATACCAAATACGATACCACACTCGATTTAAAAAGCTATAAGTATCCAAGTATTAATTTACTGGAAACACATGGTAGCGAAAAAATTGTGCACGATCCACAGGAGTTGGAGACGCACAAAAATCAAATCATAGCTACCTTAAAAAACTACGACATTGCCATTCAAAAAATTCAGGCAACGGTAGGGCCTACGGTAACACTTTATGAAATTGTTCCTGCGCCGGGTGTTCGTATTAGTAGAATTAAAAACCTCGAAGACGATATCGCGCTAAGCCTTGCGGCACTTGGTATTCGTATCATTGCGCCGATACCAGGTAAGGGTACAATTGGTATTGAAGTACCTAATATTAGAAAGTCGGTGGTGAGTATGAAAACACTTTTGGCGAGTGATAAATTTAGAACTTCTGATTACTCTTTACCTATCGCAATTGGTAAAAAAATTGACAACGAAAATTTCATCGTAGACCTTGCCAGCATGCCACACCTTTTAATGGCGGGTGCTACTGGTCAGGGTAAATCGGTGGGCTTAAATGCGATACTTGTATCCTTACTTTATAAAAAACATCCATCTCAACTTAAGTTTGTTTTAGTGGATCCTAAAAAAGTGGAGTTGAGTTTATACCGTGTTATTGAAAAACACTTTTTAGCAAAACTTCCTGGCGAAGATGATGCCATTATTACGGATACTAAAAAAGTAATCAATACCCTCAATGCACTTTGTATTGAAATGGACAACCGTTATGACTTATTAAAAGAAGCGGGCTGTAGAAATATCAAAGAGTACAACGAGAAGTTTACGGCCAGAAAATTAAATCCAGAAAAAGGGCATCAGTACCTTCCATTTATAGTTCTTGTGGTAGATGAGTTTGCCGATTTAATTATGACGGCGGGTAAAGAGGTGGAAATGCCAATAGCAAGGCTTGCGCAGCTTGCCAGAGCTGTAGGTATTCACCTAATAATTGCCACACAACGCCCTTCTGTAAATATCATTACTGGAACCATTAAAGCCAATTTCCCTGCGCGTATTGCATTTAAAGTGTCAAGTAAAATAGATAGCCGTACCATTTTAGATGCAGGTGGTGCAGAGCAACTCATTGGAAAAGGAGATATGCTTGTTTCTTATAATGGAGAAATTACCCGTTTACAATGTGCGTTTGTTGATACTCCAGAAGTAGAAGCGGTTTGTGAATTTATTGGGGATCAAAAAGGCTATCCACAAGCGTTTTTACTACCAGAATACGTGGATGAAAAGGATATGGAAGGTCGTGATTTTGACTCTGGTGACAGAGATCCTTTATTTGAAGATGCGGCGCGTTTAATTGTACAAAGTCAAATGGGGTCTACCTCACTTATTCAGCGCCGTATGAAGCTTGGATATAATAGAGCGGGTCGTTTAATGGATCAATTGGAAGCGGCGGGTATAGTAGGGCCTAACCAAGGGAGTAAGGCTAGGGAAGTGCGCTTTAAAACCGATACTGAACTAGAGCTGTTTTTAGAAACACTCTAAAACCTATCTTTGCCG
>JAOASV010000022.1 GCA_030158535.1 Sediminibacterium sp. | reverse complement strand
CAACAGGAACAGGAGATGTAGTGAGAGCAGTAAGTCCAACTTTTACTGGCGCACCACAAGTGCCAACACCAATTGTAGCTTCAAATGATAATACAATTGCGAATACACAATTTGTAACAAGGGCAATTGGTAATATTTCTGCAAGTTCAGTTACAGGGATTTTACCTGGGTCAAATGGTGGAACTGGAATCGATAATACAGGAAAGACAATTACACTTGGAGGGAATTTAACAACAAGTGGAGCAAATAATTTAACTTTTACTACAACAGGTGCAACTAACGTGACGGTTCCGACAAGTGGCACTTTAGCAACAACAGCACAATTGGATGCAATTGCTGGTGGAAGTTTTTCTGGAGGACAAATAACTGGCGTTGTGGCTCCTGCAAATGGAGGAACAGGTATTGCGAATACTAATACGATCACACTAGGCGGAAATATGGCTACTGGTGCTGCATTTACAACTTCTGGTACATCAGGTTCTAATGCCTCAGCAATAACTTTAAAAACAACTGCAGCAACAACGCTTACTTTACCAACTAATGGTATCTTGTCAACACTAGATGGTTCTGAAACCCTAACGAATAAAACGATTACTGCAACAACGAATACGATTTCTGGATTAACGAATGCAAATTTATCAGGAACGGCTGGAATTACTGATGCAAATTTGGCAACAATTTCAACAATAGGAAAAGTTTTAAATACAGCTACTTCTGCTACCTATAGTAATACCGTAAATTCAATAGTTTCAAGAGATGCAACTGGTAATTTTTCTGCAGGAACCATTACAGCTAGTCTATCAGGCAATGCTTCAACTGCAACGAGATTAGTAACAGCGCGAACTATATATGGAAATACTTTTGATGGTTCTGCAAGTTTGGGTCAAGTGATTGCATCAACATTTGGAGGAACTGGAAATGCGTACACAAAGTTTACAGGTGCTACTACTGCTGAAAAAATATATACTTTACCAGATGCAAATACAACCATATTAACCACCAATGCATTAATTACTCCTGCACAAGGGGGTACAGGTGTTGCCACTGCTGCAATGAATACATTTTTTGCAGGACCAGCTTCTGGTTCAGATGCTGCACCTTCATTTAGAACATTGACTGGCGCAGATTTACCTGCAGGTAGTGGATTGTATATTGCCAATAGTACATCATTGCAAGCGAGTTCAAATTTCAATATTAGCGGAGCAGGAATTGTTGGTGGAAGTTTAACTGCCGGATCTATTGTAAAACAAGGTGGAACTTCTGCTCAATTTTTAAAAGCGGATGGATCTGTGGATGCAAGAAGTTTTGCTACTTTAACTGGTACAGAAGCATTGACAAATAAATCCATCAATGGTGTAACACCTACTGCGTTGACTACAGGATTTACAATTGCAGGAGGTTTAACAAATAATAAAACATTAACTGTTTCATCAGATGCGAATGTTGGAGGGACCAATACAGGTGATATTAGTTTAGCAACAGGAGAGAATTATCTTTCTTTAACTAACCAGGTTGTAACTGCAAATGCGGTTAATCTTTCTGGTTCAAATGCAACAGGTATATTAGCCGCTGCTAGATTCCCTGCATTAACAGGTGATATCACTAATACTGCAGGTGCAGTTGCAACAACAATTAGTGCCAATGCGGTTACGTCAACTAAGATTGCAGAGAATGCAGTTACGTCAACTAAGATTGCAGACAATGCAATTAGTTCTGCGAAAATTGCAACCTCTGCTGTTACTTTAGATAAGATTGCATCCATCTCTGTTCAAAAATTATTAGGTAATAAATCTGCATCTGCAGCTGGAGCTCCTGGGGAAATTGCGATTGGTACCGGTTTGGCCTTAGATGCAAGTACAGGTATATTATCTGCAAGTGGCTCAGGTGGAACTGTAACAGGTACTGGTACTGCAGGACAAATGCCTTATTGGTCAACAACGACTGGATTGGCGAGTAATCCAAATTTTATTTGGGATAATACCAACAAGAATATAAAAATTGGTGAGAATGTAAATATGGCAGGTGTAGATAGTGATTTGCCATTAGGTGTGTCAACGCCAATTATTGGAATCGTTGGTCAAACAAATGACTTAACTGAACAAACGATGTTGAGTATGAAACGTCCATTGTATTATGGAAACTCGGTCCCAGGCTTTGTAGATTTTGTAATGAAAGGTGGTAATAATTCAACAAAGTTTGATATAAGAATGAATAACTTCACCAATCCTACAACTTTGGTGAATGTCATGACAATTTTGACTCCAGGAGGCTATGTTGGTATTAATAATGCAGCACCAACAGAAAAATTGGATGTTGCTGGCAACATTCGTTTTAGTGGGGCATTGAAGCCAAATAATCAATCTGGAACTGCAGGACAATTTTTAACTAGCCAAGGTGCTGGTTCACCAACATGGACTACATTTAATGGAGTGACTTCAATAGGTGCTATTGCAGGAACGGCAAATGCGAATGGCGCAACCATTACTTCTGGGGTATTAAATTTAACACCTGCAGATGCAACAATAGGTGGGGTTTTGACGAATGGGGCACAATCAATTGGAGGAAATAAAAGATTCTTTGGGCTATTGACTATGAATGATAATATTCAACTTAATTTTTCCGGGTCACCTGCTGCAGGAGTTGTATTTACTGGAGATGGAGATATGGTAGACAAAAACGATGGCTATGGAACGATGCGCTTTACGAATGGTATTAGAATAAATAATGGTAATGGAAGTGCAGGTACAACTACGAACATTACTTTAGAAGGGAATGGAAATATTACTTCAACAGGAACGGTTGAGTCTGTTGGTTTTAAATTAACCGGTGGTAGTCCTGCTGCTGGAAAAGTTTTAGTTTCTGATGTAAATGGTGTTGGATCATGGTCAAGTAGTTCTCCTGCTTCATTAAGTGGAGGTGTTGCTGGTGCAGTGGTTTATCAATCAGGAAGTGGTACTACCTCTTTTACTACTGCAGGAACAACAGGACAGATATTAACTTCCTCTGGAACAACAGCACCAGTTTGGACAAGTGTTTTATCTGTTGCTCAAGGTGGTACAGGCACATCAACACAGAATTTTGTGGATTTAAATACCAATCAAACCATTGGAGGCTTAAAAACCTTTAGTAAAGATCTTTTAGTAAATGGTTTGAAAATTGGAAGAGGAACAGGTCAGTCAGAAGAAAATACAGCATTTGGTTCTAACGCGCTTGGATCTGGAACCGGTTATAGAAATACGGCAGTCGGCTATACTGCATTAAGTAATTATGCTGGTGCATCATTTGATAATAATACGGGTATAGGTTATGCAGCAGCAAGAGCCCTTACATCTGGTCAACAGAATACAGCGCTTGGTGCTGAATCCTTAACAGCTTTAACAACAGCAGGTTATAATACAGCACTTGGAGCCCAAACACTAATGTCTTCGAATGGTGCTAATAATACTGCAGTTGGTTATGCAGCTGGAGCAATCATTGGTGCAGGCACAAATAATACTTTTATAGGATCAAACTCAAATGCAAATTTAGCAACTAGAACAAACGCAACCGCAGTTGGTTATGGAGCAATTGTAACGGCAGATAACACCATTCAATTAGGTAATACAAGTGTCACTACGATTAGTACGACTGGTACATTTAGCACAAGTGGATCAATAAATGCAAGCGGTGCAATTACTACACCAGTATACGCATCTACTCCTGTTGCTTTGACAGCAGGAGCTGCAATCACTTGGACACCATTGTCTGGATTGAATGCAAGTGTGACTTTAAATGCAAATAGTACTTTGGCTTTTGGCGCAACACCACCTGCAGGGTCTAGTGGAACTTTAATTGTTACACAACCAGCAACAGGAGGTCCCTATAATTTAACCTTGCCAACTGTGGCTGGTAAAACAAATAAAGTTCTTGGCTCTTCATCCGGCATTCTACTTTCTACTACCGCTGGTGCAAAAGATATTGTGAGTTTCTTTTATGATGGCAATGATTTTTATTGGAATGTGGGTATGGGTTACGGGATGGCGCAAAATGTTTCTGCGAATACAGTTTCTGGTGGTGTAGCAGGTGCTATTCTTTATCAAACTGCTGCAAATACAACTGGATTTTCTGCGGCAGGTACAACCGGACAATATTTAAGATCCAATGGAACGACTGCACCTACTTGGTCTACCATTTCTAATGCATCCGCTACTACTTCTGGTTTATTAACAAGTACTGATTGGACAACGTTTAATAGCAAACAAAATTCAATTACAAATCCTGTAACAGGTA
>JAOASV010000021.1:2388-4287 GCA_030158535.1 Sediminibacterium sp. | reverse complement strand
CATGGGTTGTAAATGCACAATTCTACCATAGGCTTCTTTGTCCTGAAAATGCAAGAACCAACTTTCGCCAGTTGATGTTTCTAGGTAGGCTCCCTGGTGCGGCCCATTGGTATTAGTTGTACCCTGCTCCATTACCACACGCCTTTCGTAAGGGCCATAAATATTTTTAGACCTAAGCACCGTTTGCCATCCTGTTGCTACACCGCCAGCTGGCGCAAAAATATAATACCATCCATTACGCTTATAAAACTTAGGCCCTTCAATGGTAGGATCTAGTTCATGTCCATCATAAATTAACTTACCAGCATCCACTACTTTATTAGCCTGGGCATTTAATTTTTTAACCACTAAAATACTTTTGATACCTGCTCTACTTCCAGCATAAGCGTGTACTAAATAATTTTTACCATCGGTGTCCCACAATGGACAGGGATCAATAAGCCCTTTACCAGCTTCTACCAAAACAGGCGCAGACCACGGGCCTGCAATATTTTTTGCAGTAACTACATAAATACCAAAATCAGGATCGGGGTAATAAATATAAAATTGATTGTTGTGGTATCTAATACTTGGCGCCCATACACCACCGCCATGACGCACCGTATTAAAATGTTCTACCGGCGTAAGTGAAGAAAGTGCGTGCCCAATTAATTGCCAGTGTACTAAATCGTATGATTTTAAAATAGGAAGGCCCGGCACATGATTAAAACTAGATGCTGTCATATAATACGCATCTCCAACCCTTATAGCATCTGGATCAGAGTAATCGAGGGGCAACACCGGATTGGTATAGGTAACCGCTTTATTTGATTGCGCCTGAGTAGCGGCAACCATGATAAACACAAGTAAAAAACTATAAATAAAACGCATACCCATATTTTGTTTCATCAAATATTTAAATCAAATTACTCAACGGTAATTTCATCACAAAAAAGCCAAGCCTTACCGCCATTACCGGCGTGCCAGCTCGGGCATACGGCTGTGTTGTTAGCCACTACTTTTACAAATCTTGTGCGCGCTTTTTTAGCTACTGTGATTTTTACAATACCTGCAGCTTCTGAAGTTTTAGGTGCTGTTACTTTTTGCGTACTTAACAGTTGATATTTTTTACCATCCACCGATGTATAGACACTAAATGATTTTGGTAAAAAAATCCACTCACTATGTCTTTTTAAAAAAGAACCAGCTACTTTATTGATAGATTTTGCAGTTCCTAAATCTATAATCGCTTCTATATTTTTTTGCTCAAACCCTAACCAGTTTTTATGAAAGTTTTTAGCATCACCGGCAATACCATCCACTAAACTTACAGGACCCATGGCGCTATACTGCGCCGCATAATTTGGCGCAAGCGTAAGCGAATAATTTCCTTTAACAATGGTAAGTTCCGAAGTTTCACTTGGCATTTTGCCAGGCACATAACTTACTGCTTTAATTAAACCACTACGTGTAACCAATATAGGAGAAGCATATACCGCAGACCCTAAATTAGGCTCAGAGCCATCCGTGGTGAAACGAATGGTTGCATTATTTTCAGTGCTTGTAATAGCAACGCGTTCAGACACACCCGACACTACTTTAGACTTTAGTTTGGCTTCGTCGGCGCTACCTATTTGTGGCGCAGTCGCTAGCGACTGCGCTGTGCCTTCTAAGTTTAAAACATACACACTAGCACGTCCTGGATTACTAGGCGGTGCCGAAGGGAAATAAATCACCAAGCCTTCTTCTGTTTGATGCCATTCAAGTGGTGTATCAAACCCACTAAGTATGATTTTGGTACCAGGTGCTGGCTTAATTTTTTTAAGTGTTACAGTTGTTTTTGGCCATCCATTTAAATACACGAATAGCTTATTTTCTTTACTGGTTGCATATCTGATGTTTGCACCTTCACCAAAACTA
>JAOASV010000021.1:0-2378 GCA_030158535.1 Sediminibacterium sp. | reverse complement strand
GCGCCATACACAGCTGCGCCATTAATGCGCATCCACTCGCCTATTTCTTTTAAACGAAGCACACTTGAGTCTGGAAATAAACCTGCAGCTGTTGGCCCAATATTGAGTAAATAGTTCCCGCCTTTAGAAGCAATGTCTACTAGATTCCAAATGAGTTGATTGCTTGATTTAAAATTATTATCATTTTTATTAAATCCCCAATGATCATTCATGGTCATACAACTCTCCCAATCTTCGGTCGTTTTTTCTGTTAATATCTCCTGCTCTGGCGTTCCAAAATCGCCAGCAGCATCATTGATATTCATACCCTGCATGCCATTGCGGCCCTTACTTACACGGTTATTGACAATTAAATTAGGTTTTAAGGTTAAGAGCCACTGATACAAAGAATCGCCTTTTGGTTTGGTCCATTCATCTACCCACTCACCGTCAAACCATAAAACACCTGGATCATATTTTGTAACCAGTTCTTCTAAACAAGGACGCAAATACTCCTGATTATACCTGTTAATGTCATTTTTATTTTCGAATGGATGATGCCAATCCATAATTGAATGATACATACAAAATACAACACCATATTTTTTACAAGCATCACTTAATTCTTTCATGATGTCGCGCTTAAAGGGCGTTTTATCCATTACATCATAATCCGACACCTTACTATCCCACAAACAAAAACCATCATGATGTTTTGAAGTGATGACAATGTATTTCATGCCCGCATCTTTGGCCATGGCCACCCAACTATCCGCATTAAAATAAGTTGGATTAAAAGAAGCCGCATATTTTTCATATTCTGGAATTGGAATATTAGCCGTATTCATAATCCACTCGGCATGGTTTTTATCGCCCTTATATTCGCCAGCAGGTACTGCGTAAATGCCCCAGTGAATAAACATACCAAATCTAGCATCACGCCACCACTGCATACGATCATCTTTTGAAAGTGCTTGGCCAAAACTTGAAAGCGCACAGCAAACCCCAATAATAAGGGCAATACATTTTTTCATAGTAAATATTTGTAGCTTAAATATAGCACTAACAAAAGAGCATGCAGCCTCAAAAGATGCTATTTTATTAACAATCTAAAGGTCAAATTTACCCGAAGGTCTTTTACCTTTTTAGAGGGTGGCAGTGCATGGTACCAGTGCTGCTGGATTGGGCCGCGCATATCTAAAACAGAGCCTGACTCTAATAGGAGCTCAATTTTTTGGGTAGTTACTGCGTGTTTAAAAGCAAATTTTCGGGGAGCGCCAAAACTTACGGAGGCAATAGAACTTTCAGGCACTATTTCTTTTTCATTATCGCGGTGCCAAGACATGCCCTCGTCTCCAGCGTGGTATAAGTTTAAAAGGCAAGCATTGTATGTGGCACCCGTTTGCTTTTCTACTTTTTCTTTAATAGACAATAAAAACGGAGGCCATGGTAAAGGATCTTTTCTTTTACCCGCATACGTATAACGGATACCCTCACCAGCATACCAAGCCACTTTTCGTTTGGTCGTTATTTGTTTCCCAAACATAATTACCTGATCATGCTGCCACTCAATATTTTGTAATAGTTCTTTTAATAAGTTTTGAGCATCATCCCCATTAAATACCAATGGATAATAAATAGCCTCGCCATCCGTATTGATAATTATTTGAGGATCTGCAAACATTGTAACTTACTTTTGGGTATGGAAAAGATGGTACTACTTTTTGATAGCGGATGTAAATTATGCAATAGTAGCATCAAATTTGTTACCAAAGGTGACAAGAAACAGCAAATAAAACAAATTCCACTATCCAGCTTAGAGGGCGCAGCTATAGTTGCTAAGTACACCTCATTACAAAACATCAATTCAATAATTTTTATTGCAAACAACAAGTTGTTTATAGAATCAGATGCCATTATTGAAATAGCTAAACAACTATCCTTTCCTTACAAGCTTTTAGCTGTTGGCAGGCTTGTACCCAAAAAATGGAGGGACCATATTTACCGTTGGATTGCTAAAAACAGATATAGGTGGTTTGGAAGGGTATCAAATTAATTGAACCGACTGGTGCATCTCCGGAATAATCACATCTTTAAATCCTTTACGCTCTAACCTTTTAGCAAAATCCTGCTGCACTTCATAGTCGCCATGCACTATAAATAGCTGCGACACAAGTTCTGGGTTTTGACAACTTAAATACTGACATAAATCTTCATAATCGCCATGCGCAGACATACTACGCATCTGACCAATTTCGGCTGCAACTTTATAATATTCGCCATAAATTTTTACTTCCTCAACACCACTAGATAATCTTCCACCCAATGACCTAGGCTCACAATAACCAACAATTAAAATTGTATTATGTCTACTTCCAATATTATTCATGATATGGTGC
>JAOASV010000020.1 GCA_030158535.1 Sediminibacterium sp. | reverse complement strand
ACCAGGTGCAACATTGTGCACCCCAAATGCAATCCATAAATAACCGAGTGCTAACAAAAATAATCCAAGCGCCATTTTTGCTGGAGAACCTGGTTCATATTTTCCAAGCTTCAGCCAAAGCCATGCAAATAGTGGTGCAAACGCTACCACAAAAGTAGAATTTAATGATTGGAAAAAACTAGAAGGTATGGTATAAGAACCGAGTGTACGGTTGGTTTGTTCTTCTGCAAAAAAAGTAAGGGAAGCGCCTGCTTGTTCAAAAGCACTCCAAAAAAATATCACAAAAAATGACACTACAAAAATGACAGACACTTTTTTCTTTTCTAACGCACTTAATGTTTTATCAGAAAAAATTAAAAATCCAATCAGTGTAATAGAGCCAAGTAGCAAATAAAATAAATAACTAAATACATTGGCTTCTATATAAATAAGACCAATAGAAATAATAGAAAAAATAAACAGGCCTATAAATACATAGAGCGGCTTTCTGGTTACAGCTGGAGCGTCTTTTGGCGTTAAGCCAAGTACTTCATTGTTATGATCCACTACATATTTATTATGGAAAAAGTGCATCACCACCACACTTAATAACATACCAATACCCGCTACTAAAAAAGCCCATTTATAATCTTCTGGGTTACCCGTGTCACCAAAAAATCCACACACAAAGGGCCCAATGGCACCACCCGTATTAATGCCCATATAAAAAACGGTATAGGCCGAATCTTTGCGTTTGTCATTTTCGGGATATAGTTGGCCCACCATAGCAGAAATATTGGGCTTAAAAAATCCATTACCTGCTATCATAAGACCTAGCCCTGCAAAAAATAGTAACCCCGCAATTTCAGGGTTGGACTTATACATAGATCCGCAAAAAAATAAAACAAACTCACCAATAGCCATCACTAATCCGCCTAAAATAATAGAACGCTTATTGCCCCAATACCTATCAGCTATATAACCACCCACTAGCGGCGTTAAAAACACAAGACTTGTGTAGCTGCCAAATATGTTAGAGGCAAAAATCTTATCAAACATAAGCGCCTTAGTCATAAACAAGACCAAAATGGCGCGCATGCCATAATAATTGAAACGCTCCCACATTTCTGTGGCAAATAGTACATACAATCCTTTAGGATGACCTTTTTGAGGAATAGTTTGATTCATAAATGGCTCGTTATCGTTGTAAACTATTGATTTTCTGGTGCTGTAAAATAGCAATAAAATCTTTACAGCGAACCACCCACTAAAATGAGCGACGAAATTGATACTTTCGCATCTCCAATTATACCTACTACTATGAATATTTTACTCCTGGGTTCTGGCGGAAGAGAACATGCACTTGCATGGAAAATGGCACAAAGTCATCATTGTAACGAGCTCTTTATTGCGCCCGGAAACCCAGGCACAGCGGGCATTGGAACCAATTTAGACATTTCAGTAACAGATTTTGATGGTATTAAAGCCGCTTGTATCAAGCATCAAATTGGGCTTGTGGTAGTAGGACCTGAGGAGCCTCTTGTAAAAGGTATTTATGATTTTTTTGAAGCGGATCCAGCACTCAGAGAGATTATTGTGGTTGGACCTTCTGCTAAAGCAGCCCAATTAGAGGGAAGCAAGGCATTTAGCAAGAAATTTATGCAGCGCCACCAAATTCCTACTGCTGCTTACGCTGAATTTACCCTAGACAATATAGAAGAAGGCAAAACATACATTGCTGCGCACACACTTCCCATCGTACTAAAAGCCGATGGTTTAGCAGCTGGAAAGGGCGTTGTTATTGCAACCACGCACCAAGAAGCGCTTGAAACCTTTGATGAAATGCTTGTAAATAAGCAGTTTGGCGAAGCCAGCAGCCGTGTGGTGATTGAGCAGTTTTTATCCGGAATAGAAGTGAGTGTTTTTGCGCTTACCAACGGTATGGACTACCAAATTATTGGTCACGCCAAAGACTACAAACGAGTAGGAGAAGGCGATACAGGCCTTAACACCGGTGGTATGGGCTGTGTGAGCCCTGTTCCATTTATGGACGATACTTTTATGCAAAAAGTAGAAGAGCGCATTGTAAAACCTACCATTAACGGTCTTGCCCAGGAAGAACTTTGCTACCATGGATTTGTGTTTTTTGGCCTTATGAACGTAGAGGGAGAACCATTTGTAATTGAATACAACTGCCGTATGGGCGATCCAGAAACAGAAGTGGTGATGCCGCGCTTACAAACAGACTTAGTGGCTCTTTTTGCAGCCATGGATAATGGCACTTTAATTGATGCCAATATTAGTTACGACACTAGAAGCTGCGCCACCATTATGGCTGTTAGTGGCGGCTACCCAGGTAGCTACCAAAAAAATAAGGTCATTACAGGACTTGATACTGTTAACGATACGCCAAACACCCTTGTATTTCAAGCCGGAACCGCCCTGGGGCAAAACGACGTTGTTACAAGCGGGGGAAGGGTTTTAGCCGTTACTGCCTATGGCGAAAATATTTGCGAAGCAGTAGTTACTGCCACCCAGCGTCTTCAAAAAATTGAATTTGAAGGCATGAATTTTAGACGCGATATTGGTTACGAATTTGAAAATAAATAAGCAGATAAAATTCGTAAGAATAGACTTTGTTATTTCCATTTATTTCAAGCACCTTTGTAGTAATACATTTACTCAAGCTTTACGCACTATACCATGGGATTATTTAACTTTTTTACGCAAGAAATTGCAATGGATTTGGGGACTGCAAATACCCTTATTATCCATAATGATGAAGTAGTGGTTAACGAGCCTTCAATCGTTGCCCTTAATCGTAATAATTTAAAGGAGGTTTTGGCAGTTGGTAAAAAGGCACTCATGATGCACGAAAAAACGCATGAGAGCATTCGAACCATTCGTCCATTAAAAGATGGTGTAATTGCAGATTTTAACGCAGCGGAATTAATGATTCGGGAGATGATGAAAATGATCTATCCTAAAAAACCATTGTTCCCTCCAAGCTGGCGTATGGTAATTTGTATTCCTTCATCTATTACCGAAGTTGAAAAACGTGCCGTAAGAGATTCTGCAGAACAAGCAGGTGCTAAAGAAGTATATATGATTCACGAACCTATGGCAGCTGCTTTAGGTATTGGTATAGATGTTGAGGAGCCGGTAGGAAATATGATCATTGATATTGGAGGTGGTACAACAGGTATTACTGTTATTGCACTTGCAGGTATTGTATGTGATCAAAGTATTCGTGTAGCAGGTGATGAATTTACTGCAGACATTATGGAGGCACTTCGCCGTTATCATAGTTTATTAATTGGTGAGCGTACTGCAGAGCAAATTAAAATTAATGTGGGTGCTGCCATGAAAGATTTAGACAACCCACCAGATGATTTACCAGTAAATGGTAGAGACCTTGTAACAGGTATACCTAAACAAATTATGGTGAGTTACCAAGAGATTGCTGAAGCACTTGATAAGAGTATTTTTAAAATTGAAGAAGCGATCTTAAAAGCCCTAGAAACCACGCCACCAGAGCTTGCTGCGGATATTTACCGTCGCGGATTATACCTCACAGGTGGAGGTGCTTTACTACGTGGACTCGATAAAAGATTAAGTGCAAAAATTAAATTACCTGTTCACGTTGCAGAAGATCCTCTTAAGAGCGTTGTGCGTGGTACTGGTTTAGCACTTAAAAATTATCAGCGTTTTCCGTTCATCATGCGCTAATAATTTACCTTGAAAAATATTTTTGATTTCATTCGTAGGCATTTTACATTACTTAGCTTTTTGCTATTGCAAATAGCTTCCATTTATATGCTTACTAAAGCCAGCACTTCGCATCAAACTTTTTTTTCTGCGAAGATGAGCGATGCAACTTCAAAAATTAATGAGCGCTATTACAATATGCGTGGCTACTTTTTTTTAAGAGAAACCAATCAACAATTAGCACTTGAAAATGCGCGTCTTCTAAATTTACTTCGATCAAATATTTCGGTGCCAGATTCTAGCATACAAATTGTAACCGATTCGGTATACAAAGACTCACTTAATAAATTTAGAAAATACAATTGGCTTCCAGCCAAAGTGATTGGCAATACCGTTTCTTTACAAACTAATTTTTTAACACTTGAGCGCGGCCGTTTACAAGGTGTAAAAAAAGGCATGGCAGCAGTTAGTCCAGAAGGCATTGTTGGTGTTGTAGTTGAAGTGTCTGACAATACAAGTAAGGTTATGAGTCTACTTCACCGCAACAGTAGGGTTAGTGCCATGCTTAAAAAAGACAATAACGCGGGTAGCATCGAATGGGATGGAGCTAGTCCGTATTACCTGCTTTTACGCAACGTTTCTAAGGGCGCAAAAGTAGTAAAAGGCGACACGGTTGTAACGAGCACTTACTCGGCAAACTTCCCACCATACCAAATTGTGGGGCGGGTAGCTGAAATAGAAGCCGACCCTTCTAGTAATTTTTATACCCTTAAAATCAAAACAGCCGTTAACTTTTTTACGGTTCAGTTTGTATACCTTGTAGAGAACCTTCGCTACCAAGAGCAATTTGATATAGAAAACAACAATTCAAAGACACGTGAATAGTATACTTAAAAATATCATTCGGTTTGCGCTGTTTCTACTACTTCAAATTGTGGTACTCAACGAAGTGCCACCCGTGCACCGCTTTATCATACCCTACCTATATTTCTTGTATATACTTTGGTTGCCGTTTTCTATGAACCGGTTTTCGCTCCTCATTGTTGCTTTTTTGTTTGGTCTTTCATTAGACTATTTTACGGGTACTACGGGGCTGCATGCCGCTCCCTGCGTGCTTATTGCTTATATTAGACCCTACCTTTTAAACCTACTATTACCACAAGAAACCATCGAACAAAGCTATGCCGAACCAGGCGTAAATAGTATGGGATGGGCACCTTACGCGGTTTATGTAGGACTGCTAACTTTTATCCATCACTTTTACTTGGTGCTAATCGAATGGCTTCAATTTGGAGACTTTGTATACTTTTTAGGCAAGGTGATTGGCACTACCCTTGTAAGCTTTATGATGATTGTACTTTCCGAACTTCTTTTTTTAAGAAAAGGCAAGTACAGAACCAACGCAGCCTAGCTTCTTCTGTCCACAAGTATGCATAAGTTTTTTTTGACAAAATGATGTATTGTTGACTTTGTTACATCAAATTTGCAGTAGATTTTCGTTGAATTCGTTGAATTATTTTTCCAAGCTCCTATGTCTGCCTTTAACCAAAACCGAAGTAGAATTGTACAACTTATTTTTATAGGTGCTTTTGTTTTAATTACCCTTCAGCTCATTAACCTTCAGGTATTTTCAACAAAATACAAAATGGCTGCAGATAACAATGCCTTTTACCGAAAAGTGATTTATCCAGACAGGGGTATCATTTTTGACAGAAAAAAAAGAGCCATTCTTGAAAATACCATCAGTTACGATTTAGTGGTGATCCCCGCAGAATCTAAAGGAACAGATACCCTTGCACTTTGTGCCTTGTTAAATATAGATACCGCCACTTATAAAAAAAGAATGCGCGATTTAATATTTAAAAACGGCGCTGTTAAACCAAGTGTATTTGAACCCCTACTCACCACCGAAAATTTTGCACGCCTCAACGAAAATATGTACCGCTTTCCTGGCTTTACGCTCAGTGAAAGATCGGTGCGTTCGTATCCATACGATTGCGGCGCAGCTGTGCTGGGTTACACCGCAGAAGTAGACACCGGTTTTTTGCGCAGACATAAAGATGAAGGTTACGAAATGGGTGATTACTTTGGCACTACAGGACTTGAAAGTAGTTACGAAAAAGTGCTGATGGGTCAGCGCGGTATCAAGCGTTTTATTAGAGACAATAAAGGAAGAATTCAGGGCCCTTGGGAAAAAGGAGAATTTGATACAGCCGCTATTGCCGGTAGAAATTTATACTCGAGCATCGATGTAGAACTCCAAAAGCTTGGCGAAAAGCTGATGGAAAATAAAGTGGGTAGTATTGTTGCAATTGATCCAAAAACAGGTGGCATTTTATGTATGGTAAGCGCCCCTACCTATAACCCCAATTACCTAACGGGCAACCAAAGAAAAAAGCATTTGGTTGACATGATGTACTTTGATCCTAGAAAACCATTACTCAACAGAACCGTTAGTACCACTTACTCTCCGGGGTCTACCTTTAAAACACTGGTAGGAATTATTGGCATGGCCGAAGGTGTGATTGATGATCAAATGACGGTAAGTTGTGGTGGTAGTTATTTAGGTTGCGGCAGAAGAATGGGATGTCACGCTGCTGGTACATTTACATTAAAGCCTGCTATTTCAAAATCATGCAATAGTTATTTTGCAGTAGCATACCGTAGAATATTAGACAATGCAAAGGTTAATAATAGAGATATAACCCTTGGCCTCTTTAACGAATACGCCTACTCATTTGGGCTTGGGAAAAAATTGGGCGTAGATCTTCCTTCAGAAAGAATGGGCAACATTCCTACCGCCAAATATTACCAGAAAATATTTGGTAAAAATTGGCAGGCATGTAATATTATTTCTAACTCCATTGGACAAGGAGAAATTACAACAACCCTCACTCAACTGGCCAATGTAATGGCCATCATTGCCAACAAAGGCTGGTACTATTTACCACACCTAATCGACTCTGTAGAAGGCGGCGATGATTATGAAATGTTAGCCCGCTTTAAAGTAAAACAGAGAACAAAAAATATTGCTGAAAGTATTTTTGAAGAAGTACATGAAGGCATGCAAGGCACCATGGAATTTGGCACGGGTGCTTATGCAAAAGTTCCGGGCATCAATGTATGTGGTAAAACCGGAACCGTAGAAAATGCTTACAGAGGTGAATCTTTAAAAGACCACGCTTTTTTTGGCGCTTTTGCACCACGTGAAAATCCGCGCATTGCCATTGCCGTGATGTGCGAAAATGCAGGCTATGGTGCCACATCTGCAGCGCCAATTGCTAGTTTACTCATCGAAAAATATTTGAGGGATTCGATTGCAGGGCCCGAGCGTAAAGCTAAAATTGAGCAGCTATCCAATATGAATTTAATCCCTCCTCAAATGAAGCGATTAATGAAGCCAGAACCAAACACGATCAAAAAAGAGAACATCAAAAAAGCAATTGCCAAAAACTAGCCAAGTACAAAATGAACAGAAGAAACAACAATATAGCTACAGAAGGCATTGATTACACGGTCATTTGGCTTTATGGCATTTTAGTATCCATTGGTGTATTGTGTATTTTTATGGTTGAATATAAAGCGGGTTCTAATTGGCTTTCCACTTTTTTAGGGGGTAAAGCCAACTATAGCAAGCAACTTATATTTGGTGGCGTTTGTGCACTGGTTGCGACCTTTATTTTACTTACGGATAGTAAAATATTTACTGCTTTTGCAAATCTTTCCTATTTACTTGGCATCTTACTCATGCTTGCCACATTTGTGCTCGGAAAAAATATCAATGGGTCTAGATCTTGGATTCCACTTGTTGGTGGTTTTAATTTGCAACCTGCCGAACTTTGTAAAATATTTACATCCCTTGCCATCGCAAAATTCATATCCCGTCAGGAAGTTGATTTTTCGAATTTGAAATCACAATTAATTGCAGGCGTGATTGCGCTTACGCCAGCTGCGCTCTCCATTTTACAACACGAGCTGGGGCTCGCACTTGTGTACCTTAGTTTATTAATTGCAATGTTCCGTGAAGGGTTGCCTGCACAGTTTTTAATTATTGGATCTTGCTTTGGCATACTAGCACTCGCAACACTCATTGTAGAAAGAGACGCACTCTCTATTACCCTTACCATTTTAGCAGGCCTTATTATATTTTTAGCCTACAGACAAGTTAGAAAAAAACAAAGACTCATTACCATTACTGCTATTTTATCCATTTGGATTTTATGTGTGGGCGTGCAGCGTTATGTGGTACCCTATATTTTCAACAACGTATTAGAGTGTTACCAAAGTACCAGAATTTATAGCATGGTGGGTAAGGATTATGATTGTAGTTTAAATAAAAAGTCCAACGAAAAAGTTACAGGAAAGGCAGCTAGAAAACCTGATGATTACAATGTAAGACAAAGTAAAATTGCAATTGGATCAGGTGGCTTTTTTGGAAGAGGCTTTTTAAAAGGTACACAAACCAGAGGTAAGTATGTGCCGGAACAAGACACGGATTTTATATTCACCTCGCTTGGAGAAGCCTTTGGTTTTGTAGGTTGTGCCGTTTTTTTAGGACTCTACTTATATTTCTTATTTCGAATTGTCAGAATCGCAGAAAGACAACGAAGCACTTTTAGTAGGGTATACGCTTACTGTGTTGCCAGTATTTTGTTTTTTCATATCGCCGTAAACGTAAGTATGACAATTGGTCTTTTCCCAATTGTTGGTATCACTCTTCCACTCATTAGTTACGGAGGATCTTCATTACTTACATTTACCGTTTTAATTTTTATCATGCTCAGACTTGACGCCGATAGACAAATGGTGCTGCGTTAGTTCAACTTTATATTTCATGCAAATCATACCATTATCCGAAGGCAGTTTTACCATTGATCAATCCAAAGTATTTGTACCCTTTGATACAAACACCGAAGCCCTTCAAAGTAGACCAATCGGAAGTATTTTAGTAGAAATTCAACCCTTTGTTGTAATTACGAGTAAGGATGTTATTTTAATTGACACAGGGCTTGGATATACGGGTACTGATGGATCCTTACAAATTCATGAAAACCTAGAAAAAGCAGGTATCAAGCCCGCTTCTATTACTAAAGTACTCATGAGTCATTTACACAAAGACCACGCAGGTGGTACCACATTTAGTAATATAGACCATACAGCTAGGTATATTAGTTTCCCCTACGCTACCTACTATATTCAAAAAAGAGAATTTGACTATGCAACTGGCGTAGGATCTGCCTCTTATATTCCAGAAGATATTTTACCGCTTCAAGAATTTAGTAAAGTCGTATGGCTTGACAGTGACGAAGGAGAAATTGAGGGCGGTATCAAATTCCAAGTAACCGGAGCCCACTCTAAATTTCATCAGGTATTTTGGATTACCGAAAATAACGAAACCGTATTTTTTGGTGGAGACGATGCGCCGCAACTGCAACAAATGAAAAGCAAGTTTGTGGCGAAATACGATTTTGATGGTAAAAAATGTATGGAGCTAAGACAGTCTTGGCTAGAAAAAGCAAAACAAGAAGGTTGGACCTTCTTGTTTTATCATGATATTACTGCGCCCATTTGGGCTGCTCGTTAAATGGTTGGTTCTTGACCTGGAGGCGGTGGAGGCGGAGGGGTTACTCCTCTTCTATTTTTACTACCCTTTTTCATGCCTTCTTTACCATCCCTTGGGCCTTGACCCTCTCTTCTGTTTTGTAGCTCCTCTCTTATCATACCCATAAATGCACGATCTGCAGTTAAGGCCTTATTGACACGCTCATCAGAACCAAGCGCTTTCTTAAAATCGTTTTTGTATTTCTTTTTTATGTTTAATGCTGCTTCTTCAAAAGCCAATACATCTTCTTTATTGTCTTTGCGTACTTTTTTTAAATCTTCAAAGTAAGCGTTATACGCAGGCCAAAATTTTTGCGCTTCTTCGCTTGTCAAATTTAAATGTCTGGTAATAAAAGCTACTTTTAAAGCCTCTACATTTTCTTTGCTCGGCTTTGGTCCTTTACCGCGGGGTCCCGCCGGTCTTTCTGGTGGCTGTGCCATAGTGATACCCACAAAAAGAAAAGAAAGCAGGAATGATAAAATGATTTTTTTCATAATTGTTATTTTAATTTTTTAATTAATTGCTTGACTCGATATATTCTAAAAGTTCCTCATCAGAACTTTGTTCAATTAATGAGGCACTAGAAGCTACATTATATTCCGGAACAGAAATGTCTGGTGTCGAAATTAAATTTTCATGCACGTCCATATAAGATAAAAGTGTAGAGTCACTAATCGTTTGTAACAATTTTGTTTGATCTACATTGATATATGCAGTGTAATCGAAGTTTTGAGGCTTGTTATTAAACATAAATGCGCCAACCGATACAACACCTATAAACACAGCTGCTACAGCCCATTTTGCAAAATGATATATTGGTGTTTTTTGTTTTGCCGCAGGCTTTTGATACACATTTGTTTTAGGAATGGTATTTAATAGGGGCGCAACGCTTTCTAACTCCGTGTATACCGCTTCTTTTTCTATAGCTGCTCTAACAATACCATGCAGCTCCTCAAAATATTGAGCAGGAACTTGATAAGGCATGTTAGCATCTAATGTTTGCCAAAATGGACTTATGGTTTCTAATTCGTTTTGTATGTCAGTGTTTTTGCGCATCGGTAAATAATAGACCCTTTCTTTGCAAAAGGGTTTAATTGTTTTTAATAAATTCTTCAATTTTTTGGGCCGCAATATGATAACTCGCTTTTAAAGCACCTTCTGATGTTTCTAATAATTCACTCATTTGATGGTATGGCATTTCATCATAGTATCTTAAATTAAATACCAGTTGTTGTTTTTCTGGAAGGCTTTTAATCGCTAACTGCAATTTCCAAATGAGTTGATTTTCATTAAAGTTTGTATCTGCTTTTATTTTATCCTGAAATCCGTCCGTGCCCTGATCTAATGAAACCGTAGCTCTCTTTTTTTGCTTTTCAATAAAAGTGAGGGTTTCGTTGGTAGCAATGCGGTACATCCAAGTAAAGAGTTTGCTATCCTCTCTAAAGTTTTCTAGCCCCTTCCAGATTTTAATAAGTACCCCTTGCAAGACGTCGTTGGTGTCTTCATGATCAACCAACATGCGTCTGATATGCCAATACAGCTTCTCTTGGTATTTTTTTACAATACCGGTGTAGCCCTTTTCTTTGGTAGAAGGGTTTTGAAACTGAGCGAGCAAACTTGTGTCATCTAGGTGCAATGCCATAGTATAAAGGTAAATACTTGGACTGCTGTATTGGACAAAAGTTTAATGCCCCTTTATTTATCGTCTTTCCAGCGCCATAGGTGAAGGCATGCATAGGTCCTGTAAGGACTCCAGGCTTTGGACCTTTCTAGCATGTCTATTTTGAGCTGCTTTTTGTTGGTAGGGTCTAAATGATACAGCTTTGTCATGGCCTGTTGAATACCCAAATCGTCAACTGCAAAAACATCTTCCCTGCCAAGTGAAAACATTAGAAGCATTTCTACCGTCCATTTGCCAACGCCTTTTATTTGAGTAAGGAGTTCAACTATGGCTTCATTGGAAAGTTCTTGTATTTTTTTATCCGTGATTTTATGTTCAAGGCAAAAGTTTGCCACTGCGTATATGTAATTGATTTTCGCATAACTGATACCAATGCCTCTTAAGGTCTCTTCGGGCGTATCCAATACTTTTTGAACCGTTGGCTTTTTAGCCGGATATAAGGCTACAAAACGGTCAAATATAATGGCTGCAACTTTAGTACTCAATTGCTGGCTAATAATACTTGCCATAAGCCTCAAAGGGATGTTTTTTTGTAATGAAAGCGCATGGCTATCCTTTTTGAGAATGCTTGCTAAAACCTTGTCTTTGCTTAAGTGTTTTTTATAGCTCATAGGAGCAAGTTACAACCCCTAAATTATCTTACAAAACCAATAAGAAGTAGTAGCTTAGTGTAAAATTTAAAGCACCATGCTTTCCCGCTTTTTTTCCCTGTTTTTACTTGCCTTTCTTTTTTCAAGTCAAACATTTGGACAAACTAAGACACCCGCAAATCTATCAGATGAAACTGCCATCAGAGCTTTACTTGCAGCGCAAACCAAGGCTTGGAATAACGGCGATTTAGTAAACTTTATGGAGGGTTACATCCCTTCGGATTCCTTACTCTTTGTTGGCAAATCGGGCCCTACGTATGGGTTTAATAATACACTCAACAATTATAAAAAAGGCTACCCTGATACGGCAGCAATGGGCAAGCTTACTTTTACTTTGCTTTCTTTATCGCCCATCGAAAAAAAGCATTACCGTGTTTTAGGAAAATGGGAATTGAAAAGAAGCAAAGGCGATGTAAGTGGCTATTTTACATTATTATTTGAAAAAATAAAAGGCAAATGGTTTGTGATACAAGACCATAGCAGTTAAATAAAAAATTAAAAATTACAACATGGCAATTATTATTATTGGTATTATCATCCTTGTAGCAGGCATGCTAATCCTAAAACAAAAAGAAGAATTCAATAAACTAGGTAAAGGTATTAGAGCTTTTGGTGTTGTCCTTATTATTATTGGCGCATTCAATGCTTGTGTTAAACAAATTGATGCTGGGCAAATTGGGGTCACAAGTTTATTTGGTAAAATATCTAATGAAGTACTTACGAGTGGATTAAGTTTTGTTAACCCGTTGGTAGATGTTTACAATGTAGATATTAAAACACTCAACTACACCATGAGCGGTGTTCATAACGAAGGTGAAAAAGAAGGGGACGATGCCATTCGTGTACTCACTGCAGACGGTTTAGAAGTGACTATTGACTTAACGGTTTTATACCGCGTTGTAGGCACTGAAGCGCCAAGATTAATTAAAGAAACAGGCCTCGATTACAAAGACAAAATTGTAAGACCGCTAACAAGAACAAAAATTAGAGATAACGCTGTGTACTTTACTGCCATTGACTTATACTCTACCAAGAGAGATCAATTTCAGAATAGAATATTCAGCAGTATCGAAGCGGATTTTAAAAAAAGAGGCTTGATATTAGAGCAGTTACTGCTTAGAAATATCACACTTCCTAACAACGTTAAAACTTCTATTGAAGAAAAAATTAAAGCAGAACAAGACGCTCAAAAAATGGAATTTGTACTGCAAAAAGAAAAGCAAGAAGCTGAGCGTAAGCGCGTAGAAGCGCAAGGTATTGCAGACTACCAGCGTATTATTAGCACTGGACTAAACGATAAACAATTACAGTACGAGCAAATACAAATGATGAAAGGACTTATCACTTCTCCTAATTCAAAAGTAATTGTCATGGGCAAAGGAAATACACCCGTTATTTTAGATAGCAAGGATAAATAATTATTCTTCGTTGTAATCGATAGGATCTTTCCACTTGTTGTAGAGATACCAAAATAGTAATCCTGTACTTAATAAAAGCCAGGTGTAAAAAATTACATTGGTAGTGGTGAAGCTACTTTCCCAATAAGCAGCACCATACATAATGCCCGCGCATGAGTTAACAGCCATCCATAATAAAAACATGGAAATCGTATTAACAATGCGGATTAAATATTTACGTATACCTGGTTCCATAGTATTAATCTAAACTTTGGTTATTGGCAGCTGCCATTTTTAAGAGCCTATCAAATTGCGCTGGAGTTAAATCATTGTAAAAGAAGTTGATAGGATCAATAGGAATGCCCGATTTATGTACTTCGTAATGCAGGTGCGGTCCTGTGCTTTTTCCTGAATTACCTACATAACCAATTACTTCCCCTCTTTTCACTCGTTGCCCTACCCGAGCTTTTACGCGCACCATATGACCATAAATTGTTTTATACCCATATCCGTGATTTACAATAACATGGATACCAAAGCCACTGGTGGTAAAACCTGATGTGGCTACTACGCCATCTGCCGTAGCATAAATAGGGGTTCCAATAGGTGCTGCAAAGTCGAGTCCTTCGTGTGCCTTTCTGGTTTTATAAATGGGATCGATGCGGTAACCAAAGCCGGAAGCAATTCGGGATAATTTTTTATTGCTAATAGGCTGTATGGCCGGGATGGCAGCAAGCAGTTTTGCCTTGTTTTTTACCATGCCAATAAGCTCATTAAAGGATTTGTTTTGGTATTCCATCCGCAGCGCTAGGCTGTTGAGTTGATTAATTACGGTATGCACTAAATCGGTAGAACCCATACGCTGCACGAGTTGTACCTCTTTTTTTTGTTCCATATCCTTGATACGGGCACTATCAGCAATAGGGTCGGCTTCAAAAATAGAGCGGTATACGGCATTGTCTCGATTGGTGATTTCACCCATCTTTAATTCAAGCTGCTTGAGGCGCTCTTCGATAACAGCGTACCCCTCTTTTAGATCATCGTTTTGTTGACGGAGTATTTTTTCTTTGGGGGAATCGATGTATTGAAATGCAATGGCAAAAATGATGATTCCGGTAACAATAGAAGCTGCTATAAATCCAAACACCTGAAGAAGCCGAACCCGAAGGGGTGTTTCCAGCTTTTCGAACCGCAGGGTGTGGGTATTATAGTAATATTTTATTTTGCGCATAGGGGTGTTGGTATCAATAGCTAAAGGCTCAATTCCTTACCTTTGGAGCTATAAAAATATAGAACAAAGATAGCCCGCTATCTAGTAAAATACGCATATTAAAATTTGAATCCTTTTATGATGACCAGTGCCGAGATAAGAAAAGAATTTCTAGCCTTTTTTGCTTCCAAAAAACACCAAATAGTTCCGTCTGCCCCAATCGTGGTAAAAAACGATCCTACCCTTCTATTTACCAACGCCGGCATGAACCAGTTTAAAGACTATTTTTTAGGAAATCGCAAACCTGAATACAAGCGTATTGTAGATACCCAAAAATGTTTACGCGTAAGTGGTAAACACAATGATCTAGAAGAAGTGGGTGTTGATACCTACCACCATACCATGTTTGAAATGCTCGGCAACTGGAGCTTTGGGGATTATTTTAAAGATGAAGCGATTGCATGGAGCTGGGAGTTACTTACCGAAGTTTATAAAATTGACAAAGACCGTTTGTATGTTTCTGTTTTTAAAGGAGATGAATCCGAAGGTTTGCCAATGTCTACCATTGCATATGAAGCATGGAAAAAATTGGTGCCAGAAGACAAAATTATTTTCGGAAATAAAAAAGATAATTTCTGGGAAATGGGTGACACGGGTCCTTGTGGTCCATGTTCTGAAATTCATGTAGACTGCAGATCCGATGAAGAAAGAAAATTAATTCCAGGTAGAGACCTTGTAAACAATGACCATCCTCAAGTCATAGAAATTTGGAACAATGTATTCATGCAATACAACCGTTTAAAAGATGGATCACTTGAACCACTTCCTGCAAAACACGTAGACACAGGTATGGGATTTGAACGACTTGTACGCGTGCTACAAGGCAAACAAAGTAATTATGATACGGATGTATTTAGCGGCACCATAGATGCAGTAGCTTCTATTACCGGAAAAATATATGATAGATCAGACAGCAAAGAAGCAGTTGCGTTTAGAGTATTAGCGGATCATATTAGAGCCATATCATTTACCATTGCTGATGGTCAATTACCTTCTAATACAGGCGCTGGCTATGTGATTAGACGTATTTTAAGAAGAGCTGTTCGTTATTATTATACCTATCTCGATTACAAACAACCCTTACTTTTTCAACTCGTTCCATTACTTGCCGCTCAGTTTGCAGAAGTGTTTCCTGAATTACATGCACAAGAAGCTTTTGTAACGAAAGTGGTAAAAGAAGAAGAAGATTCATTTTTAAGAACCCTAGATAAGGGCCTAAAAAGAATTGATGAATTAATGAAAGCTTCTAGCAGCAAAACCATTGAAGGTAAAGCCGCGTTTGAACTTTTTGATACCTATGGTTTTCCAATAGACCTAACCAGACTAATCGCGCAAGAAAATAATTTAGCTGTAGACGAAAATGGTTTTGAAGCAGAAATGCAGCAGCAAAAAAATAGAAGTAGAGCTGCAACTGCTATAGACGCTGCTGATTGGATCATTGTTAATGAAAGTACGACCCAAACATTTACCGGCTATACAAATACCGAAGCAACAACCAAGGTTACAAAGTATCGAAAAGTAACAGCTAAAGGAACAACTGGATTTCAAATTGTTTTAGATACCACTCCTTTTTATGCCGAAAGTGGCGGACAAGTTGGTGATACAGGAGTGCTTGAATTTAATGGTTCAAGTGTTGAAGTAATTGATACCAAAAAAGAAAATAACCTTGTTATTCATTTTTCTGCTGAGCTTCCTGCATCTATAGAAGGAGCGGTAGTGGCAAAAGTGAATACGAATAATAGAAAAAATATTTCGGCACACCATAGTGCTACACACCTATTACACGCCGCTTTAAGGCAAGTACTCGGTACCCATGTGGCACAAAAAGGGAGCCTTGTAAATGCTGCGCAACTTCGTTTCGACTTTTCTCATTTTGCAAAAGTGAGTGATGATGAAATGAAGCAAATAGAAAATATAGTCAACGAAAAAATTAGAGAAAATATTCCTGTTGTTATTAAAGAAATGACAAAGGATGAAGCTGTTGCACTTGGCGCCATGGCTTTATTTGGAGAAAAATATGGTGATACCGTAAGGGTCGTTATCATGGATCCAAATTATTCTATTGAACTATGCGGCGGTACTCATGTTGGCGGAACAGGAGAGTTAGGATTATTTAAATTAAAACATGAGTCTGCAGTTGCAGCAGGCGTTAGACGTATTGAAGCGGTATGTGGCGAAGGCGCTAACACACAAGTGAACAACGCATTAGCTGAACTTGAAATTATTAAAGAGCTTGTAAAAAATACAAAAGAGCCTGTTAAAGCGGTACAACAAATGGTTGCCGATTTGCAGTCTTTAAAAAAGCGCATCGAATCTTATGAAGCACTAGCACTTGTTGGTATCAAAAAAGAACTAGCATCAAAAGTGACACGCATAGGTGATACGCATTTTATTGGTGCCGTTGTAACAGTTGGTAACCCAGATGGCCTTAAAAAATTATGCACTGAACTACAAGCAGATTATACAAACTTGCTAGTAGTACTCGCCGCTAATTTAGAGGGTAAAGCATCTATTGCAGTGCTTGTTGATGATACTTTACAAGCAAGCAAAGGAATGGAAGCACAAAAGATCATTAAAGACCAAATTGCGCCGCTTATTAAAGGTGGTGGTGGTGGTCAAAAAGGGCTAGCAACCGCTGGTGGTCAGGATCCTAGCAATTTGACCCAGGTTATTGAATCTGTAAAGAATTTGTTAAACTAAACCCTAATTGAGCGTAAAAAAATATATTTGAGAATATAAAACAACCAAAATTATGAACAAAATTATTTCATTCTTTATGGCAGGCTGCTTAGCAGTAACTGCTGCAAGTGCACAGGAAGAAAAAAAAGTTGTCATTGTAAAAACAATGGACACCACGATCGTTCACGGAAAGGCTGACGGCCCTCAAAAAATGACGGTGATTGTAGAAAATGGAAAAATTACAGTGAATGGTAAAACCATCGAAGGTGCTAATTTACCAGAAATCATGGGTGGTGTAACAGGTATTCCAAAAGTGAGCAATTTAAAAATCGTAAAAGGCATGCCGCTTGATATGAGCAAAGTGGGTGAGTCTTTTGACTTTATTACAAAATTTGATGATGGTCCAAAAATGGGCATCAGTATAGAAGACCTAACAGAAGGTTCTGGTGCTAAAGTATTAGAAGTTACTGAAGGTTCTCCAGCTGCAAAAGCAGGTTTTGTAAAAAATGATATCATTACATCTGTAGATGGTTCATCTATTTGTGATGTAGCTACGCTTCAAGAAAAAGCCAGTGATTTAAAAGCAGGCGACGCCATCACCCTTAAATTAACACGTGACGGAAAGTCTAAAGAAGTGACTGTTAAAATTCCAAAAAAAGTAAAGAAGGCTAATATATAAGCATCTTAAGTGTGCGATAACCCGGTAACAAATCTTATTTTTGTTTGAGATGACCTCAAGCAAACAATACGAAGCAGTTATCGGGTTAGAAGTACACGCACAGCTAGCTACCAAAAGCAAGCTATTTTGCGCCGATGCCACAACCTTTGGCGCGGCCCCCAATACCCACATCAGCCCTGTTACTATGGGCCATCCGGGTAGTCTTCCAAAAACCAATAAAAAAGCGGTTGATTTTGCCATTAAAATGGGACTTGCTTGTGGCTGTACCATTGTCAAGGAAAACTACTTTGCCAGAAAAAACTACTTCTATCCAGATCTTCCAAAAGGTTATCAGATTTCTCAACACACCACGCCTATTTGCGCAGGTGGTGCCGTTCAAATAGCGGTAGAAGGTCAAAAGCGCCTAGTACAATTAAACAGAATTCATTTAGAAGAGGACGCCGGAAAAAGTATTCACGACATAGATCCTACACATACCCTCATTGACTTAAATAGGGCGGGTACGCCACTCATCGAAATTGTTACAGAGCCTGATTTATACAGTGCCGATGAGGCTTTCGCCTATGTTACTGAAATTAGAAAACTAGTGCAGTGGCTAGGCGTTTGTGATGGAAATATGGAGGAAGGCTCACTAAGATGTGACGCCAATGTATCAGTACGATTAAAGGGAGAAAAAAAATTAGGCACTAAAGTAGAAGTAAAAAACTTGAACTCTATTCGCAACGTAAAAAAAGCCATTGAGTTTGAAATAACAAGAATGATTGAAGTGCTTGAAGCGGGTGGTACCATTACGCAGCAAACCAGAAGTTTTGATGCATCCAACGATACTACATTTGCCATGCGCGATAAAGAAGAAGCAAATGATTACCGCTATTTTCCGGATCCTGATTTAGCGCCGTTTGTATTAAGCGAAACCTATATCGATTCTATAAAAATGGGGCTTCCTATTTTACCGGCTGCTGTAGAAGAAAAATTAATGAACCAGTTTCAATTGAGTGCTTACGATGCTGCACAGCTTTGTGACGCTTTAGCTACTGTTCAATATTTTGAAGCAGCCGCCACACATACAAACAACTTTAAATCGTTGGCCAATTGGATGCTAGGTCCCATTAAATCCTACTTGAATGAAGCAGGGCTAGATTATTCACACCTTGCGCTACAACCTGCTACTCTAGCGGATCTTATTAAACTTATAGATGCTGGTCAATTAAATTTTTCGGTGTCTGCGTCTAAAATTTTACCTCAATTAGTTGATGGCAAAAAAACAGATGTTTTAGCAGTTGCCACTGAATTAAATGTACTACAAGTAAATGACTCAGATACCTTAGAAGCATGGGTAGACGCTGCCATTGCTAGTATGCCCGATAAAGTAATTGAATATCAAAAAGGTAAAAAAGGACTGATCGGATTATTTATTGGAGCGGTTAAAAAAATAAGCAAAGGACAGGCAGATCCAAATAAAGTGAGTGACATGCTCATCAATAAATTAAATAAATAATTATTAATCAATACATCAATCATGAAAAAAACAATTAGTATATCTCTAATTGCAGTAACCATTTTATTTGGCTGTGCCGAAAAAAAATATGGGGGCTTTACGGTAAGTGGTAAGGTAAGTAACGGAGGAAGTCAAAAAATTTACTTACAAGAATTACCTTTTGCAGGATCAGAGCCTTTGATACTTGACTCCGCTACTTTAAAAGAAAATGGAAAATTTGAATTAAGAGCCACTGCACTAGAAGAAGGTTTATACAGACTAAGTTTGGAAAGAGGTCCCGAAGTATTACTAATAAACGACGAAAAAAGTATTCGTGTAAACATTGATGTGAATCAACCAAAAAACTACGAAATTGAAGCCTCTGATGCGAGTAAAAGCCTTCAAACCTTATTTGCAAAATATAGTGTAGCCGATTCCTCCTTAATGGTTGTTTTTAATACGCTGGAAAACCTAAAACAACAGTCTGGAAGTGATAGCTTGATACAGGTACTCACTAAAAATAGAGACAACGAGCTTGTATCTATTAATAATATCGTTAATGAATTTATTAATAATTCAAAGAGCCCTGCAGCTATCTATTATGCGATTGGCATGGCAACTAGAACGATGCCAGAAGAAGCCGTTAAGCAGCTTGTAGAAAAGGCTGCAACCAAGTTTAAAGAACACACAGGGCTTGCTAAAATTAAAGCGCTTATGACAGTTCAACAGGCTGCTCCAAGCGCTGGAAATACCTACGCACTCTTAAACAAGCAGGCACCTGAAATTAATTTACCTGACACAGAGGGTAAAGTATTTTCATTGTCTTCTTTAAAAGGCAAATATGTACTCGTTGATTTTTGGGCTAGCTGGTGCGGCCCTTGTAGACAAGAAAATCCAAATGTAGTAGCTGCTTACAACAAGTTTAAAAATAAAAACTTTACCATTTTAGGCGTGTCTTTAGACAATGATAAAGATGCTTGGATCAAAGCGGTTAAGGCCGATGGTTTAACTTGGAAGCACGTAAGTGATTTAAAACAATGGGAATCTACCATGGTTCCTTTATATGGTTTTGATGGCATTCCATTTAACGTATTAATTGACCCAACTGGCAAAATTATTGCGAGCAGTTTAAGAGGAGAAGATTTAGAAAAAACATTAGCCGCTATTTTAAAATAAATATTAGCATTGATGATAAAAAAAATGGCGCTCGAAATCGAGCGCCATTTTTTTTATTGAATAACTCAATCAATTACCATCCTGGATTTTGAACTAGGTTGGTGTTGATATTGATTTCATAAGTAGGAATACCCCATACAAACTGAGGATTGCTAGCCGCTACATTAATTTGATGGTAGCTAGTAGCAGGTGTTGTATTGATAGCACCTAAATCTTGCGGTGTACCTCTAGTGAAACCTAACTTCCAACGCTTCAAGTCAAATAAACGGAAACCTTCAAACGCTAATTCTCTGGTTCTTTCGTTTCTGATTTCAGTCATTAAAGCAGCACCGGTTAAACCAGATAATGCGGTTAACCCTCTAGCAGTACGAAGTTTATTTAAAGTCGATAAAGCAAGCGCTTCACTAGCACCACCTGCGTTAGCAGCGGCTTCTGCGTAAATTAAGAACTGCTCTGCAGAACGGAACACTTTTGGTGCATGTTGGTAGTTTGTATAGGTGCTTGTAAAGAGTGCTGGATTACCAGGAAATTTATTAACACACCACAAATTTGGATAGTTTACACCTTGAACAATAGCAGGAAGTTGTTTCAAGTAAACACTTTTTCTGAAATCCGCAGCATCGTATAAATTAACGAAATCTACAGTTGGGATAAAATCAGGTGTAAACCTGTCTCTTATACACATCTCGCAGGG
>JAOASV010000019.1 GCA_030158535.1 Sediminibacterium sp. | reverse complement strand
GCATGTACTAGACTTTGAGCCGCACACAGCCCTATTTGTTGAAAATAACAATCCGCTTGTTTTTTATAATGCCATCGCAAATTTTGGAAATACGCACCTAAGTAGCGGCGGCGCTTTGTTTGTAGAAATCAATCAGGCACTCGGCCCTCAAACGCAGGATGTTTTTGTAAAAAACAATTACACCGCAGTACTCAAAAAAGATCTGTTTGAAAATGACCGGATGATTGTAGCGACAAAAAAATAATCGCTCGCAATTGAAAAATACTACTGGCTATTGTCTACAGCCATTACAGGTGTTGCGCCCAGTTTTTTTATTACCTGCATTACTTTTATCGCAGTACCTAAATGAGAAGTGCTATCCCCATTAATAACCACCGAAGGCTTATCCGTTTCTTTCGCTAAAAAAACAGAAAGTTCAGATTCTAATGAGTCAAGTCCAATAGGTTTTGAACCAATATAAATTTGCTGGTCTTTGTCTACCGTAACCACCACTGTTTGCTTGGCCTTGGTATCACTTGCCGCTTTTGGATTGGACACTTTAATCACGTTTGGATTGGCAAGTGTTGATACAATTAGAAAAAACAACAATAGGATAAATAGAATATCATTTAAGGCACCGGTGTGCACTTCTGGATGAGTTCTTAAACGCTTTCTGATATTCATTGTCTATAATTAACGAGTAGGTTCTTGTAAAATATCAATAAACTCTGAACTAGCCACTTCCATTTTATTGGCGGTCTTGTCAATTTGGGTGCTTAAAAAATTATACCCTACATAAGCAATAAGTCCAATAATTAAACCGGTTGCAGACGTAATCATTTTTGTATAAATACCGCCGGCAATGGTGTTTAACGTGTATTCACCAGTAGAGGCAATACCATAGAATAGTTGCACCATACCAATAATGGTTCCTAAAAATCCAAACATCGGCGCAATCCCAGAAATGAGTGATAATATCGAAAGGTTTTTTTCCATATTGTACATTTCTAGACGGCCCACATTTTCCATACTTTTTTCGATAGCATCTAATGGTTTTCCAATGCGCTGAATCCCTTTATCAATCATGCGTGCAACTGGGCTATTGGTATTTTTTGCCAAATTACGCGCGGCTTGCACATTACCTGTAACAATATTATCTCTAATAATATTCATGAAATTAGGTTCTATTCTAGATGCTTTATTGATAGCTAACAAACGCTCCACAAAAACATAAATGGCTGCAACCAATAAAAAATATAATGGATACATAATCCATCCACCCTTTTCTAATAAGCTAAGCATAGAAATTTTTTCAGGCGTACTTGCAGCTACTGCTCCAACTGCTTTTTGAATGGTGTCTGTTTGTAATAAATAAAACATACAATGGGTTTGATTACCGTTAAAATTAGTGGGTTCTACAAAAGAAGCAAGCCCCTGTGAATAAAAATGCTAAAGCCTCGTTATTTAGGAAAGCTTTTGCACATATGGGCCTCTATTGCAGTGTTATTTGGGCTAAAACCGGAAAATGATCCGATGGAAACTTGCCATTGTAAGAATCCGTTAACACCCCCCACCGACTCACTGTAAAATGTGCGCTTGTAAAAATATGGTCAATTACTTGGTCTGGATTTAAATTGGGGCCAAAACCCTGAAAAGTACCATTGGGTTTATAAGGCATTGCAACCCGCTTGTATGTGTCCAATAAACTACCAGAATTTGCAATGAGCTGATACCATTCCGAATTGTGATCACCATTAAAATCACCCGTTAAAATAACAGGTGTGCTGCCAGCAATGGTTTTTATTTTTTCTACAATGAGCTTAGAACTTTCTTTTCGCGCAATCACTGCTTGATGATCGTAATGCACATTAAAACAGTACATTTTTTTGCGCGTTACGTTGTGTTGTAGCAACACCCAAGAGCAAATTCTATTGATACGCGCATCCCAACCAAAACCAGGTTTAGTGGGCGTTTCAGATAACCAAAAATCACCTTTATCTAGAATTGTAAATGCATCTTTTTTTACAAAAATGGCAGAGTGCTCTCCTTTTAAAGCGCCATCATCTCTACCAATACCGTAGTAAGTATACCCCGGAAGTAACGCTTGCATACCATCTAACTGATGCTGCAACCCTTCTTGCGTTCCTACAATGTCAAAATCATGAAAAGCAATGAGGGCGGCCACTCTAGGGAGTCTGACACTCCACAAATTTCCAGAATCGCGCGGGTTGTCATAACGTACATTAAAACTGCCAATGGTAAGGGTTTGCGCAAACGCATTATGGATAAATAATAAACATAATAGCGCTACTACAATTGATTTGATTTTCATTTAAGCAATTTAGGATTTTGAGATGGCTTTGCATCTTTTTGAAGCGTTTTTCTGCCGGCTTCTTTTAATGCTTTGTCCAGTATCATTTCAATTTGTCCGTTTACGCTTCTAAATTCATCATCGGCCCATTTAGACAGCTTATTAAAAGTGTCTTCGCTTATCCGCAAAACAAAAGTTTTTTTAGTAAGAGACATAAAAAGTATTTAGATGCATTAATAAAGACTCCCAGTATTTAACACCGGAGAAGCTGATTTTTCACCACACAATACAACCATTAAATTACTAACCATGGCAGCTTTTTTATCATCATCCAAAACCACAATATCTTTTTCAGATAACATCGCAAGGGCCATTTCAACCATACCCACAGCGCCTTCTACAATTTTTGTACGTGCAGCTACGATGGCTGTTGCCTGCTGGCGTTGTAGCATAGCGCCTGCTATTTCTGCAGCATATGCTAAGTGGCTTATGCGAGCTTCTGTAACCAACACGCCCGCTTTATTTAAGCGCTGGTTTAACTCTTGTTCTAACATTTCAATCACCTGTTCACCACCATCACGTAAAGTGATATGCGCTTTTTCATCTTCGATATTATCGTAAGGACATGTAGTTGCTAAATGACGAACAGCTGCTTCACTTTGGTTACGGATGTAATCATTAAAACTTGTTACATCAAATACCGCTTTGTACGTATCTTCTACTTGATATAAAATAACAGCAGCAATTTCGATAGGATTTCCTAGTTTATCATTCACTTTTAACTTGGTGCTTTCGATACTTTGCATACGAAGAGACACTTTTAGTTTACTGTAAAATGGATTCACAAATTGAAGTCCATTTTCTCTAACGGTACCCACATACTTACCAAAAAACGTAAGCACAATGCTATAATTAGGATCAATAATCATGAGCCCTTTAATTAAAAAAACAGTGAGCGCTAAAAGTATAATTCCAAAAAATACTTGTCCGCCTTCATTTTGTTGTGCGCCACCAACTATAAGCGCAAAGCCAATAAAAAATGAAATAAGTGCAACCAACGCTGCTTTGTACCCAGAAAGGGGTTTGAGTAATTTTTCCATATTTGATATTATTTTGATATCATAAAGATATGATAATAAATAACATCTCCAAATAAAAAAAGGGCTTTGGTTACACCAAAGCCCTTTAAACATAGGTACGTGGAGAATAGCGGGGTCGAACCGCTGACCTCTTGCATGCCATGCAAGCGCTCTACCAACTGAGCTAATTCCCCTAAGCTATTATGGAACTAGCCCTCCCAAATTTCTGCTTTACCATCTAGCCATTGTTTTACCGAATCTGTAGTTACAGATTTTGGTCTTTCGAGCGGGAAGCCTAATGCACGATCCCAACAAAGACTAGATAGTACACCAAGTGCTCTGCTCACGGCAAAAAGCACGGTGTAAAATTCATATTCTACTAAGCCGTAGTGAACGAGTAGTGCACCAGAATGTGCATCAACGTTTGGCCAAGGATTTTTTACTTTACCAAGTGATTGTAAAATTGGCGGAACAGTTTCGTAAATATTCCAAACCGTATTTACCAATTTATCATCCGGCATATGTTTTTTACCAAATTCCATTTGCGCTGTAAAGCGTGGATCGGTTTTACGAAGTACCGCATGACCATAACCTGGAACTACTTTACCTGAACTTAATGTGGCTTGCACATAGTTTGCAATTTGCTCCGAAGTAGGTGCGTCAGTACCGAGTGATTCTTGCATTTCAAAAATCCACTTGATTACTTCTTGATTGGCTAAACCATGGAGTGGACCAGCCAAACCGTTCATACCAGCCGCATAACTTAAATAAGGATCGCTTAGTGCTGAACCTACTAAGTGTGTAGTGTGCGCAGATACGTTACCACCTTCATGATCGGCATGTATGGTCATGTATAAACGCATAAGTTCTTTAAAGCTTTCATCGTTGTAACCCATCATGTGGGCAAGGTTACCAGCCCAGTCTAGTAGGCCGTTTGGATGAATATGTTCGTTGTTTTTATACTTACGG
>JAOASV010000018.1:20481-21377 GCA_030158535.1 Sediminibacterium sp. | reverse complement strand
TAGCGGCTTCTGCTGCAGATCCTTGTAGTTCTTCTGCGTTAATGCCCAGCTCTTCTTTTACTAGTATTTCATGCGCTTTGGATGTATCTTTCATGATTTCAGCAGCCATGGCTGCTGCTTGATCTTGAGGTATACCTTTCGCAATATAGATAAGCGCCAATTCTTTTTCTTCGCCAGCTGGATTGTTTTCGAGTTCTTCCATTTCTAATTCCATCTGATTTTCGTAGAGCTCTTGCGCACTTTTTACAGAAATCCATTCGCCCAGTGACATGGAAAGTGCACCTGCTAAAAGACCAGCGAGTCCGGCAACAATAATACCTGCCTGCGCAGTAGCGGCGCCCGCCACACCCATAATTAAACTAAAATTAGACACGAGCCCGTCATTACCACCAAGCACGGCTGCACGTATGGCATTGCCACCCACATTTCTATGTTTTTTTTCCAGCCTCACAATTTGTGAACCCGAAACATTTGCTTGATTTTCTAAAATAGCCCTTAATATTTTAACGTGGGTTGTTTCGGTACCCAGTGTGGCCATATTGTTTTTTTCTTTTCCGGCTAGGGTAGCAGCAGCAATGCTTTTTTCGGTATCCATCATGGCGCCCAATACATAATCGTATCCAAAAACTTTTCCGATGATGTTCCATGTTTTAGCGCGCCAAGAAGGTTTGAAAAATTTATCAAGTTCAATTTTTTCTTTTTTTGCAAAGAGCACCGCATGGGATTTTTCGATATCACTCATTTCTTTGTAAACCTTTGCAATAATGGGGTCTTCTTCATGAGCCGCTAACTGACTATATAGATAACTGGCGTCAATTTCTGTTTGTATGTGGGCTATTTTCATGGGAAAAGATTTCGTATAAAGGTCGTATAATTTAGCCGATCAATCATTTATC
>JAOASV010000018.1:1344-20466 GCA_030158535.1 Sediminibacterium sp. | reverse complement strand
AGACAGTTGTTTATATTGTTTCTGCCGTAAGAACACCCATTGGAAGTTTTGGTGGTTCACTTAAAGATATATCTGCTACAAAGCTTGGTGCTACTGCTATACAGGCGGCTGTTGAGCGTGCAGGTATTAAAGGAACCGACGTTGATGAAGTGTTAATGGGTTGTGTGTTGCAAGCAAATTTGGGTCAGGCCCCTGCGCGTCAGGCTGCAAAATTTGCGGGTCTTCCGGATAGTGTTATTTGTACGACCGTCAATAAAGTTTGTGCGAGTGGTATGAAAGCCATTGCACAAGGTGCACAGGCTATTATGTTAGGAGACGCCTCTGTGGTGGTAGCAGGTGGCATGGAAAATATGAGTAGTGTTCCTTTTTATGCGGGTGCAATGAGGTGGGGTAATAAATATGGTGACACAACACTAGCCGATGGGCTTGCTAAAGATGGTCTAACAGATGTGTATCATAAATATGCAATGGGTAATGCAGCAGAACTCTGTGCCAGCAAATATAATTTTACAAGAGAAGATCAAGACGCATTTGCAGTAGCGAGTTATACAAAAAGTAGAGCCGCTTGGGAAGCGGGTGCATTTGATGCCGAAATTGTTCCAGTACCCATACCGCAAAGAAATGGTGAACCCATATTATTTGCAAAAGACGAGGAACCCTTTAACGTTAAGTTTGAAAAAATACCTGGACTAAAACCCGCATTTATAAAAGACGGTACCATTACTGCGGCAAACGCTTCCACCATGAATGATGGTGCGGCGGCTGTGGTACTTATGAGTCAAGAAAAAGCAGAAGCACTGGGCATTAAACCTATTGCTATTTTAAAAAGTTATGCCGACGCCGAGCAGGCGCCAGAATGGTTTACAACAGCACCTGCATTAGCCGTTCCAAAAGCGGTTGAAAAGGCGGGTATTACCACCGCAGATTTAGATTGCATAGAACTCAATGAAGCTTTTTCAGTTGTGGGTCTTGCTAATACACAAATCATGCAGCTAGATCCTGCAAAAGTAAATATTAAAGGAGGCGCTGTATCCTTAGGGCATCCGCTAGGATGTAGTGGGGCAAGAATTGTGGTAACACTGATTCATGCATTAAAATATAAGTCTGGAAAATATGGTGCTGCTGGGATTTGTAATGGAGGTGGCGGAGCTACGGCTGTTGTGATCGAGAATTGCTAGGTAAACTGCTAGGCTGTTTGCGCTGCAATTTCATCCATTGAAATGCCCATATGGCTTTCGTCGTAAGTGCATTCGCCATTGATGATAACAAGTACCTGTGGAGATTCGTGGTGTACTTTAAATTTTTCGGCAATCGCTGCAGATATATCTCTGTGTTGCAGTAAGTCAAGTAAATAAAAATCAACTCCTTGGGGCGCCGTGTTCGATTCTAATCTATTCAGTGCCATTGAGCTAATGCTGCAACGGGTACTATGTTTAAAAAGTACTTGAGGTAAATTAAATGATTCGGTAGCAATGGCATCGAGTTGATCGATGCTCGTTAAATTTTTCCAATCCATAAGGGGCGTAAAAACGTAAATCGAAAAGGGCTAAAGATTATGGTCTAAAATAACGTGGATTGGTAGTAGGGCAACCTCTGCTTTTTGAAGCATTGCAGGAAACCATAAAAGTGGCACCAACTAACAATAAAAAAAGAAGTGCGGTGGTCTTTTTCATACTAAAAGGATAGGTTAAGCGTTTTGTTTCTGTGCTCTATACTTCAAAGATACTTATTTGGTTTCAAATGAGGTCTTTTGGGGTATATAGATCTGTTAAATATATAAACGAAAAGTTTAATTTTTTAGTATGAAGGTTCATTTTATATCTATTGGGGGGAGTGTCATGCATCAATTGGCCATTGCATTACAGGGTAAGGGGTACCAAGTTACCGGTACCGACGACGAAATTTTTGAGCCAGCACTCACGCATTTAAGAGATAAAGGCTTGTTACCCAATACTTTTGGCTGGCAGCCGGACCTAATCACCCCAGATTTGGACGCCGTAATACTAGGTATGCACGCCAAAGCGGATAATCCAGAACTAATTAAAGCGCAGCAGCTAGGTTTATCTATATATTCTTTTCCTGAGTATATTTTCCACGAAAGCCAGCAAAAGAAGCGGGTTGTAGTGGGAGGAAGCCATGGCAAAACAACCACTACCAGTATGATTATGCATGTGCTCAAAACATGCCATCAAGACTTTGATTACTTAGTAGGCGCAAAACTTGCTGGTTTTGATCAGTCAGTTAAAGTTACCAATGCCCCAACCATTGTTTGTGAGGGGGATGAATATTTAGCAAGTGCACTTCTGAGACAACCTAAGTTTCACTTTTTGTTTCCGCACGTGGCTATTTTAACAGGGATTGCTTGGGATCATATCAATGTGTTTCCAACTTTCGAATTTTATTTGGAACAGTTTGTGATTTTCATGAATAAAATTGAAGCGGGAGGCGTACTCATTTACAACGAAACGGATGAAGTACTAAACAAGTTGGTGCTGTCTAATAAACGTGACAATATCAGGTACATTCCGTATAAAGTACCTGCGCATCAAATTACAAATGGCCAAACCTATATTACTTTAGATGGGGCAGAAGGGCCACTCAGTGTTTTTGGTGATCACAATTTACTCAACATGCAAGCGGCGTATTATGCTTGTGCCGAACTAGGTATTGCTGCTAAAGATTTTGTGCAGGCCATGGCTAATTTTACAGGCGCTTCAAAAAGGCTTGAGCTGTTGGCAAGTAATGCGCACTGTAATATATACAGAGATTTTGCGCATGCGCCTAGTAAGGTTATTGCTACTATTGAAGCGGTAAAACAACAGTTTCCTTCCCGAAAATTAATTGGGGTATTAGAACTACATACGTATAGTAGCCTCAATAAAGAATTTATGTATCAGTACAAAGGGGCGCTTGAAAAAACAGACACCGCTGTTGTTTTTTATTCGAAACATGCATTAGAAATTAAAGGCCTGCCTGAACTCCCTGAAAGCTATGTGGTAGAAGGGTTTGATAAAAAGGGACTACTAGTAATGACTGATAAAAACGAATTAGAACAGTGGTTACGTCTACAAGATTATTCCAACGCCAATTTAGTATTGATGAGTAGCGGTAATTATGATGGAATTGATTTACCTTCCTTTGCCCCAACTTTAATATAACAACGATTATGAAATTGCAATTATCAAGACCCATCGCATTTATTGATTTAGAAACAACGGGCGTTACCGTTAGTACAGACAGAATTGTAGAAATCGCCATTGTAAAAATTAGTCCGGATGGATCAAAAGTTGTTAAGCGTAAATTGGTAAATCCACTTATGCCAATTCCGGCAGGAGCATCTGCGGTGCATGGTATTTCTGATGAGATGGTTAAAGAAGCGCCAACCTTTAAGCAAATTGCTAATGAAGTAAAGCAGTTTTTAGAAAATTGTGATTTAGGTGGATATAATAGCAACCGTTTTGATATACCAATGCTGATCGAAGAATTTTTAAGAGCGGGTATCGAATTTTCTATCGAAGGAACAAAACTGGTGGATGTTCAAAAAGTATTTCACATGATGGAGCAGCGTACCTTAAGTGCAGCGTATAAATTTTATTGTTCAAAAGTATTAGAAGGTGCACATGGTGCAGAAGCAGATGCTACCGCAACTTGGGAAGTATTAGAAGCGCAACTTGATAGGTATCCGCAATTAGGTGACACCGTAGAAAGTATTGTAAAAATTACTGGTGAAGAAGATATAGTAGATTTTGCACGCCGGTTTATAAAAATAAATGGCATAGAGGTATTTAATTTTGGGAAGCACAAGGGCAAGCCCGTTACCCAAGTTTTAAAAGAAGAGCCGCAATATTACGACTGGATGATGAAAGGCGATTTTGCCATGAACACCAAGCAAAAGCTAACCGAAATACTCAATAGAACCCTTGTTACCAAGGGTTAAACAGGCAATTTACCGAGCTAGAATCATTATTTTCCTAGAATTAACGCTGTTTTGTATAACTAATGGAGCTTTCCGCTACATAAATCCGTTAGTATTTGTATTTTAGCCTCTCTACATACCCCCAGCATTTTGGAAAAACTAGTTATTATACCAACCTACAACGAGCGCGAAAATATTGCGGCCATTATTGCTGCTGTTATTGACTTGCAAGCAGGTTATCACATTTTAATTATTGATGACGGATCTCCGGATGGAACAGCTGCTATTGTTGAGGATTTAATGAAAGTACATGAGGGGCAATTATTTATTGAAAAGCGTTCTGGTAAATTAGGACTTGGTACCGCCTATATCCATGGATTTAAATGGGCACTCGCAAAAGGCTATCAATATATTTTTGAAATGGACGCCGACTTTTCGCATAGTCCTTCTGATTTAGAAAGGTTGTATGCCGCTTGTAATATTATAGGGGCCGATGTTGCGGTGGGTAGTAGATATGTAAAGGGTGGTCGTACCGAAAACTGGCCTTTGGACAGACATATTTACAGTAAGGGTGGTGCTTTTTACACAAAGCTCATTACCTGGCTTCCAGTGAACGACCCAACTGCAGGTTTTGTATGTTATAAAAGAAAAGTATTAGAGACTATTAATTTAGACGAAATAAGATTTGTGGGCTATGCATTTCAAATTGAAATGAAATTTAGTGCCTGGAAATTAGGATTTAAAATTATTGAAGTACCTATCACTTTTGTTGACCGTAAAATTGGTCACAGCAAAATGAGTAAGGGTATTATTAAAGAAGGCGTTTTAGGCGTTTTAAAAATGCAGTGGGAGAGTTTATTTCACCATTATGCAGATAGGCTTCGAAAAAAATAACTGTGAGAAAAGCCTTACTTCAACTTCATGCATCTGTTTTTTTGGCCGGCTTTACCGGCATATTGGGCGTACTCATTGAGTTAAATGAGGGCTTATTGGTTTGGTACCGCATGGCTATTACTGTAGTGACATTGCTGGCAATTTTAGTACTTAGTAAAAAATGGCAAAACTTGCCTTTTGCACAAGTCAAAAAATTATTTGGAATTGGTATGCTCATTGCAGTGCACTGGGTGTTTTTTTATGGTAGTATAAAAATGGCCAATGTTTCGATTGGGCTTGTTTGTGTAGCAGGAGCTGGCATATTTACCGCCTTACTAGAACCTATTATTTTAAAAGTAAAAATCAAGTGGCCCGAATTAGCACTTGGTGCACTCAGTTTACTGGGCATTATTTTAATTTTCAAATTTGATGCGCGTTATAGGCTTGGTATTGGACTGGGTATTGTGTCTGCGATCTTGGCATCTATATTTTCTGTACTGAATAAAAAAGAAGTTGACAAGCAGCCTGCACAAATGATGATGGTATATGAATTAACGGGTGGGCTTTTTTTGTTAACCCTGCTCATGCCATTTTACCTGAATTATTTTAACGTAGCTAAAGTGTTTCCTAGCTTATCAGATATAGGATGGCTACTCATTTTAAGTTGGCTGTGTACCGTTGTAGCCATGGATTTAATACTACAAGCACTTAAAAAAGTATCTGCATTTACCCAAAACCTAACGCTTAATTTAGAGCCTGTATATGGGATCTTACTTGCTTTTTTGGTGTACCAAGAAAACAAACAATTAGGACCTAGTTTTTATTTAGGCATTTCTTGTATTGTTGTTTCGGTGGTTTTCCAAGTGGTAAGAGCCTCAAAGTCTTGATAGTGTTCCATCAAATCTTTTAATTCCTTTTTGAGCGACACAATAGTTTTTGCATACGCAGGATCATTGATGAGGTTTTTCATTTCGGTAGGATCCTTTTGCAAATCAAATAGTTCCCAATCGTTATGCGGTCCATAAAAGCGTATAAGTTTATACCTGGTGGTACGCACCCCAAAGTGTGGCGCTACATGGTGCGGTTGTGGATACTCGTAATAGTGATAGTACATAGAACTACGCCATGTTGCAGCAAAAGATTTTTTAGCAGCCGGTGTTCCTTTTGCTACTAGTGGTAAAAAGCTTTTCCCTTGCATATCTGAAGGCGTTTGAATGCCAGCAATATTTAAAATAGTTGGTGCAAAATCAATATTGACAATCATTTCTTGTAGCGTTGTACCAGGTTTTATCTGACCCGGATAACGCATAACAAATGGGGTTCTTAAGCTTTCTTCATACATAAATCTTTTGTCAAACCAACCGTGTTCACCCATATAAAAGCCCTGATCAGAAGCGTAAATAACAACTGTGTTTTCGTCTAATTGATGAGCCGCTAAATAGTCTAATATTTTTCCAATACCTCTATCTAACGATTTTGCTGTGGCCAGATAATCTTTGAGGTATCTTTCAAATTTAAATTTGAGTAGGGCAGCACTATCATTTTTTACGGCTTCGTATTGTTTGGAAATTTCTGTGTAATATTTTTTGTATGCTGCTTTTTGTGTAGGATCGAGTCTAGCAAACATGCCAGGTCCTACTTTATCCCAGTTTACATTAATTTTTAAGTCGTCTTGAAGCACCATGGTTTTGTCGACGGTCATGTCTTGAAGGCGCGCTGCTTCACGACCATTATAACTGTCATTAAAATTAGCTGGATATGGAAAATCAATATTGTCAAAAGCCCCAAGGTCTTCTACGTCAGGCATCCAGTTGCGGTGTGTGGCTTTTTCACCCACTACTAAAAAGAAAGGTTTGCTGGTATCTCTTTTATCTAACCAGCTCGTAGAAAATTCGGTAATTAAATTAGTGGTATAGCCCTTGTACGACGCAGTATCGTTAGGCATATTAATAAAGTTCGGTTGAAAGTACTGGCCCTGGTCTGGAAGTATTCTAAAAAAGTCAAAACCAGAAGGAAGTGTTTGTAAATGCCATTTACCAATCCAGGCAGTTTGATACTCTTTTTGTTTGAGTAATTTTTGAACCTGCTGCTGGTTGCCATCAAAAAACCTGCGCGGTCCATTGTCTTTTAAACCATTGATGTGGTTGTATTTTCCGGTTAATAAAACAGCCCTGCTGGGAGCGCAAATAGAGTTGGTTACAAATGCATTTTTTGCAATCATACCTTCTTTAGCAATACGGTCTATATTGGGTGTTTGCATCAGGCTTTTGCCATAGGCACTAATCGTTTGCTGGGTATGATCGTCCGAAAAAATGACAATAATATTGGGTGGCTTACTACTACTTTTTTGAGCCTGTAATAAAGTGCTGCAAACAAGTATTAATGTAAGTAATAATGCAATTTGTTTTTTCATAGCATATAGTATTAGCTACCAAAACTTTTTTGGTTTGGTAATCGGCCCCAGTCTGGTAAATCAATATTTAAATTATCATGCTTTTCTAGCATTTCTTTTTTTAGTGCTGCGCGCATACGAGCAATTTTTTCTTGCATGCCAGGGTTTGCTGCCAAGTTATTGGTTTCGTAGGGGTCTTTCTGTAAATCAAATAATTGTGTGGTAAGTACCCCCTTAACATTGTAAACAATGAGTTTGAAACCATCGCTTGTTTTTATGCTCCTGCTCCAATGTCCGTAGACATTATATATTTGTGTTCTGATATTTGCCCCCGGTTTTTTAAGAGCAGGCATTAAACTAACTGCTTCTACACTACTTGGTTTTTGGATATTTAGGTATTCGTAAATAGTGGGGTTGATATCACTCAAATAGGTAAATCCATTATTTTTTTTGTTGACAGGTATGCCAGGCCCTGCCATAATAAGCGGTACGCGAATACTATGTTCGTATAAATTTTGTTTGCCTAATAATCCGTGCTGTCCAACGGCTAATCCATTGTCGCCGGCAAAAACAATCAGTGTTTCATTTGCTAGACCCGACGCGTCAAGGGTCGCAAGAATCTGACCTAACTGCGCATCTAATTCCGACACCATGCCATAGTAATGTGCAATTTCTTTTTTGACAGCCTCCGGAGTCCGGGGATGCGGCAACAACATTTCATCTCTGACCGCTAAATCACCATTATCAAAAGGATGGTTTGGTAAATAATTAGGCGGAAGATGTATAGTGTCAGGATTGTACCAAGCGTCGTATTTGGTGGGAGGGGTGCGGGGATCATGTGGAGAGGTGAGTGCTACATAGCAAAAAAACGGCTGCTCTTTTGCTTTTTTGCTGCCTAAAAACTGAATGGCAGTACCTGCGTATAACTCGGTACTGAAAGTATCGCTCTTCCAACTATTTTTTGGATCGTATACACCTGTAGGGTCAAAATTATTTACCGTTGGATGAAACTGACCACCATTGTTTTCGAAGTGCATGCCGCCAAAAAATATGTGACCACCATCATTAAAAAAACGGTGATGTGAAGCTTTATCAGAATGCCATTTGCCTGTATGAAAAGTAGTGTAGCCTTTTTGTTGTAATACTTCTGGAAGCCCTATTAAACTATCCGGAATTTTACCGCCATCGCCAGGAAGCCTGTTTACATACCTGCCCGTTAATAGCATTACGCGGCTTGGAATGCATACGGCACCTTGGTGTCCGCCCATTACATGGGCCTGCGTAAAAGTAAGGCCCCTCGCTACTAGTTTATCTAGGTTGGGTGTTTTGATTTGCTTGTTGCCCAGTGCATGTATGGTGGCAAAACTTTGATCGTCCGAATAGATGATGAGTACATTTTTTGCCCGCTGCACTGGAGATTTTTGCGCGGCCGTGGCCGCGCAAAAAAAGCCAAATACCATTACACTAAAAATATATTTAAATCGCATGCCGCTTTTTACTTATTGAATTTGTAACTGATACGCTACCACATTGTTTTTTAAAAAGGTAGGCACGTAAATAATTTTCTTTTTTGCGTCGTAGCCAATGTCTGCGCTATTAATTTTGTCTGATCTCGTATCAAATAAAGTTATTTTTTGCGCGCCTGCTACTACATAATACACAATGCCATTCCAACAACTAACAATGTACTGATTGGGGGCTACTCTTTCGATACCATCGGTGCTAGGGTCCATGCCATCCATGATTTTAGAAATGGCTCCACCAGGTGTTACAGATAATAATGAACCTCTGTCTAAAATAAGGAGTTGATCTTCGATGCTTAATAGACCATTGGGCCCTTGCAGGTTTTCAACTTCTATGGTAGTTGTGTTGTTTTCATAACGGTGCACTTTTCCGGTTCTGCTATCCGACACAAAAACTGCGCCCTTACTATTTACAGTAACATCATTTAAAAAAACAGATCCTTCTATTGGAATTCTCTTTATAATTGTCGCTTTTTTAAGATCAATAACTACGAGCTCCGTTAAATCTGCAACATAGAGTTCTTGCTTGTATTTGGACATGCCTTTTGGGGCATTTAATCCGGTAATCCATTCCAAATTTATAGGTGTGCCTGTTTTTGATAATTTGCTAATACTTCCTTTGCCATCCTTACCATTAGATGCGCCATCAATATTGGAAACCCAAATGCAGTTTTCTTTGTCATCCACCAGTACAGATTCTGGTACTTTTAAAATGGTATCGGTAGCCCATAGTTTTTGAACGGTTGCTTTTTGAGCACTTACGCTCATTAAAACAACGATTATAAGGGCTAAAGAGAGTATTGTTTTTTTCATAAAAGAGGTTTGTGCAAGAAAGTTAAAGAAAATTAGGGGTCTGCCATTTGCTTTTTACCGATGAACCCTCTTTTTGTTCATTTATGGGTATAAAATGTAGAATACGGCTATTGACTATTATGGATTTGTGCTCAATCACGTATTAAATTGCTATTCTATTTGAAACTATTTAATGCTTTTTTATGCGTTACCTCTCTATTTTATTGTTGCTCGTAATTTCTTTTGCTGTTCAGGCTCAAAAGAAACCCTTAGACCACACGGTTTATGACAATTGGCAATCTATTGCTGATCGTACCATTAGTAATGACGGTAAATATGTTGCATATGCTATTAACCCTCAAGAGGGAGATGGTGTACTTGTGCTTCAGTCTTTACAAGGGGACTATAAACTAGTAATTCCAAGAGGTGTTGGTGTTGTATTGTCTGAAGATAGTAAGTATGCTATTTTTCGTATCAAGCCAACCTTTGCGCAAACGCGTGATGCAAAAATCAAAAAGAAGAGACCCGATGAAATGCCAAAAGATAGTTTAGGTGTTGTGAAACTTGGCGATAAAAGCGTTAACAAAATAGCTCGTCTTAAATCATTTAAACTACCAGATGATGCTGGTGGGTGGATGGCTTATTTATTGGATAAAGAACTGCCTGAAGCGCCAAAAACAAAAGCGGCGCTTGATTCTGCAGCTAAAATCAAATCTTTGTTTGCGATGGCAGATAGTTTGGTGCGCGCAGCAGATAGTATTCGATTAAAGGCAACAAATGCCGCTCAAAAAGGAATGTCTGTTTTACAAACGCCTGCAACGCCTGCTAAAGCAGCAGAAGAAAATGTAGAGGAAGGAACAACGCTGGTGTTAATGAATTTAAATTCAGGTGCCGAAACAAAATATCCATTGGTGAGTGATTTTTATTTTAATAAAAAAGGAACCACACTGGTACTTAAAAAAACCAAAAAAAATGGAGTGGCTGGTTCTGCAGCAACCATTGTTAAAGTGGATTTATCTAGCATGAAGGCTTCTACCATTCTTACCAAATTTAATGATGCTAAGCTCTTTAGATTAGACGAAGCAGGTAAACAACTTGCATTTGTTGTCGAAATAGATAGTGCTGCAAAAGCGGCACGTAAATTTTACCAATTGTATTATTACGTCGATGGTAAAGACTCTGCAGTAGCCATTGCTAGCCAAAATTCTAAAGGGGTACCTACAAATCATATTATTAGTGAGAACCAAGCGGTTAGTTTTAGTAAATCGGGTGCGCAATTATTTTTTGGAACCGCTCCTTTGTGGCCTTTAAAAGATACTAGCTTGCCTGAGTTTGACCGTGTAAGCGTAGATGTTTGGCATTACAACGATGATCAAATTATGCCTATGCAGTTAAGATCTGCGGAAACAGAATTGAGAAGAGCATACACAGCTAGATATGATTTTGCTTCCAATACTGTTGTGCCACTTGGGTCTTCTAAGTTCAGAAATGTGGTACAAACAAATGATGGTGATGGTGCTGTTTTTTATGCAGCCACAGATGAAGGAAAACGAATTGCATCTCAGTGGCAGGGTTACACTATTAATGATGTGTATACGATTAATCCATTAGATGGGTCTTCAAAACTTATTAAAGCCAATTTGAAATATGGTAATGTGCAGCCTAGTGTGTCAGGTAGTTTATTACTTTACTATGATGAGCCTGCTAAAAAATATTTTGTATATAACCACACCACAGGTGTAACCAATCAAATTGCAAAAGATATTACTACTGCGCTCTACGACGAAGAAAATGACGTGCCCGATGATCCAAATGCGTATGGACTTATGCGCTGGACAGAAAATGACAAGTATGTTTTACTCTATGATAAGTATGATATATGGCAGGTGGATCCATTAGGCATACAAAAATCTATTTGTTTAACAGCTGGAAGATCAAATAAAATTTCTTACCGATTTATTGCTACAGATCCCGATCAAAAATTTATAAAAACAGGGGATCAATTACTCCTTCGTGTATTTGATGAAAAAGACAAGTCTGCGGGGCTGGCAACAATGGTGTATGGCACTAATTCCATCAATGTTTTATTTAAAGAAAAAGTGGCACTCAGTCCACTGGTTCAAAAAGCAAAAGATGCAGATGCGCTACTCTATACCAAAGAAACCTATGTGCAATCACCTGCTTTATATAGCTCAAGTGTAAATGGGGGTACTGCCAATCAATTGGCGGCTACAAATACACAGCAAAATGAATACAATTGGGGTACTGCAGAATTATTTACTTGGAAAGCATATACAGGTAAACTAACTGAGGGTATTTTATACAAGCCTGAAAATTTTGATGCGACTAAAAAGTATCCGATGATTGTTTATTTCTATGAACGTAACAATCAAACCTTGTACAATTATGTTCCACCAACTCCTACGGCTTCTCGTTTAAACATTTCATTTTTTGTAAGTAGAGGCTATGTGGTACTTGTGCCAGATATCTGGTATAAAAAAGGATATCCAGGACAAGGCGCGTACGATTATATTTTAAGTGGAACGCGCGCTGTTGTAAAACAAGGCTATATCGATAGCACTAAAATTGGACTTCAAGGTCAAAGTTGGGGAGGCTATCAAATTGCACATTTAATTACCAGAACAAATTTATATGCTGCAGCCTGGGCAGGAGCGCCGGTTGTAAATATGACAAGTGCTTATGGTGGTATCCGTTGGGGACCTGGTATGAACCGTCAGTTCCAATATGAAAAAACACAGAGTAGAATTGGTGCTACCTTATGGGAGAAGCCAAATTTATACATCGAAAATTCTCCATTGTTTCATTTACCTAAAGTAACAACACCGCTTGTTATCATGGCAAATGATGCTGATGATGCTGTGCCTTGGTATCAGGGTATTGAATTTTACACAGCGCTACGACGCCTCGGTAAAAAAGTTTGGATGTTAAACTACAACAATGAAGCGCACAATTTAGTGGAGCGAAAAAATAGAAAAGACATTCAAATTAGAGAACAACAATTCTTTGATTATTTATTAAAAGGAGAGAAGCCAGCACCTTGGATTGCAAACGGTGTTCCAGCTACGATGAAAGGCAGAGATTGGGGGCTTAAATAACCCCCTATAAATTACTCTGGTAGTTTATTGCAGTAATTATGCTGTTCTATTTGGATCCCATGCTTCTAGTTGGTTGGCTACTTCTGTTAAGAAGCTAGCACCAACACTGCCGTCAATAATACGGTGATCGTAACTAAGTGATAAGTACATCATGTGTCTAATGGCCATGCTATCTCCACTTGGTGTTTCAATTACAGCCACACGCTTTTTAATAGCGCCAACAGCAATGATGGCAACCTGTGGTTGATTGATAATAGGCGTTCCCATGAGGCTTCCAAATGTACCCACATTGGTAAATGTAAATGTGCCGTTTTGGGTATCGTCTGGTTTTAACTTGTTGTTTCTTGCAGCGTCCGCCAAATTATTAATAGACTTGCTTAAGCCAACTAAATTAAGTTGATCAGCACCTTTAATAACGGGAACAATTAAATTTCCATTAGGAAGAGCCGTAGCCATTCCAATATTAAAATCCTTTTTGATAATTATTTTATCTCCGTCTAAACTTGAATTAATCAGCGGAAACTTTTTCATGGCTGCCACTAAACATTCTACAATGAGTGGAGTGAAAGTTAATTTGGTGCCTTCTCTTTTTTCAAAAGCGGCTTTGTTGTTATTTCTCCACTGAACAAGGTTTGTTACATCTGCTTCAGAAAAACTTGTTACGTGCGGACTTGTTTGCACACTGTCTACCATATGTTTGGCAATCAGTTTGCGCATTCGGTCCATTTCAATAATTTCTGTGCCGCCACTTAAAACAACGCCTGCAGGACTGCTAGCTATGTTTGATGGAGCAGAAGAAGCCGCTGTTGGTGCCGATGCAACAGATGATGCTGGTGTTGGCGCAACAACTGGAGTTGAAACAGGCGCAGCAGCAGCCGGGGCAACAGTTGGCGTTGTTCCAGATTTTTTAGCAGCAACCCAGTTTAAAATATCTTTTTTTGAAACCCTTCCACCAGATCCGGTGCCAGGTATTTTTTCTAAATCGCTTAAACTTACGCCTTCACTTTGTGCAATGTTTAAAACAAGCGGTGAGTAAAAACGAGCTTCTGTATTACTTGTTTCTTGCGGTGCTGTATTAACAGGCGCAGCAGGAACGTATGGGATAGATTCAATTTCTTCAACAATAGGAGTAGGAGCTGCTGTTGGTATTTCAATAGGTGCACTCGCAACCAAATTGTTTTCGCCGGCAACTTCAATTTTTGCAAGTACGCTTCCAATAGGTGCTACATCATTTACCTGAAAACAAATTTCTACTAGTTTGCCAGCAAATGGGGCAGGAACCTCCGTGTCTACTTTGTCTGTAGCAATTTCAAGTACCGTTTCGTCTACAGCAATATTGTCTCCAATTTGCTTGTTCCATTTTAAAATGGTGGCTTCCATTATACTTTCGCCCAATTTGGGCATCACTAAATCAACAATTGCCATAGACTGCTTAGAGGTTTATAGTCAGGTACAAAAGTAAGCTATGCGGTTAAAATTGGATTAACTATTATCCACAATCAAAAGGCGGAGCATATTGAGGGCGCTATTAGCGGTTAATTCAATATTACGCTTGCGGTCAAATCTAAAGTGGAATACCTGGGCGCGCACTTCATTTTCCGACGCTACGGCCATCCAAACCATGCCTACAGGCTTTTCGGGTGTTTCGCCTCCTGGTCCCATAATGCCACTAACTGCCACAGAATAGTCTGTTTTAAGCAGTTTTCGGGCCGAAATGGCCATTTTTCTAACACATTCTTCGCTAACCACACCCACGGTTTCCATGGTTTCTTTAGAAACATCTAGTAAATCGCCTTTGATTTCATTGGCATAACTTACCACAGATCCCTTAAAATACGCCGAAGCGCCGGCTTTGGCCGTTAATAAATGAGCGATATAGCCACCTGTGCAGCTTTCGGCTGTAGAAAGGGTTTTGTGCTGGTTTAAGAGGAGTTGACCCACCACTTCGGCCATTGGGATGTCTTCTTTCACCACCAAATAATCCTTAACGGCGGTTGCTAAATTATTAAAGTGGGTATCTAATTCTTTATCTAAAACGGCTTCATTTTGAGGGTCGCCGGCGGCTGTTAAACGCAAACGAACCATACCATAATTAGGTAGGTAGGCCAGTTTAATATGACTAGGAAGGGCGGCTTCATTTTCTTTAATCATTTCTGCTAAAAAAGATTCACCTATGCCAGCCGTTAATAATGTTTTGTGTTTGATGATGCCCGTTTTAAAACGCTTTGGAATCATAGGAATTACATGATGCTCCATGATCCATTTCATTTCGTGGGGAACCCCAGGCATCGAAATAAATAATACACCATCTTTTTCAAAAAGCATACCAGGCGCGGTTCCGCGCTCGTTTAATAATACCGTGCAACAATCTGGAACTTCTGCTTGCTTGGCGTTACGTTCAATCATGGGGCGCTTTAAAATGCGCTCAAAAATGTCTGTTACATGCGCAAGTGTTGCGGCATCTACTACTATTTTCCCGCCAAAATATTCACACAATAAAGGTTTTGTAATATCGTCAGAAGTTGGTCCTAATCCACCCGTTAAAAGCACAATAGAGGCTTTTTTACTTTCTGCATCTAGTGCAGCCCAAATATCTTCCCAAACATCGCCAACCGCCACTCTGTTTTTAACAGTTACGCCTGCCTTATTGAGTTCTTGGGCAATCCAAGCGCTATTGGTGTCAATCACTTGACCAATCAATAATTCGTCTCCAATAGTAATGATGGATGCAAACACTTTTTCCATGGCTAGGCCTTAAATTTAGTGCGAAGTAAATATAGTAAGCACAAACAGGCAAATATAAATATATTGCATCCTATGAAAACACAAAATTACAGCAACCACAGTAGGTTAGTGGCCGGTTGGCACGGAGTTACCTTTTTTGCCATTTTAGCTTTTTGGATTGGCAGCTTTGTTAATTTGGCGGATGCCGAGGGGCCTGCACTGTATAGTGCATCCTTATTAAGTGTTGCGGGCTTTATTTTTGTATGTTTTTTTGTTTTTGTTCGCATGTTTGCCCTTAAGGCACAAGATAGAGCCATCAGAGCCGAAGAAAATTTGAGACATTTTGCATTAACTGGAAAACTACTTCCAGCTAGTTTGCGCATTGGTCAAATTGTTGCGCTACGTTTTGCAGCAGACGAAGAGTTTGCAGCGCTTGCAGTTAAAGCAGCCGCAGAAAATTTAACGGGCAAAGAAATCAAACTGTCTATTAACAATTGGAAAGCGGATACTTACCGCGTATAAATTTAATCATTGATTGTATGAAACATCTTACTTGGGTGATTTGTTTTTTGTGCCTGCTTGCGGGTCAAGTATCGGCGCAAACAAATGCGCAAACAACTGTGCAAACATCTTCTGTAACCACTAATAATGATTCCGAAAAAGAAGCGGTATTAAATGTTATCAAGCAAACCTTTAAAGCGATGCTTACTTCGGATACCGTACTACTTAAATCTTGCTTTGCGCCAAGTGCTATCATGCAAGTTGTGCAAAATCAAAAAGATTCTGTGATTGTAAGAACGAGCAGGGCCGCTGATTTCATTGCAAATATTGGAAAGCAGCAGCCCGGATCGCTAGACGAGCGTTCTTTTGATGAAATTATTTATATCGACCGTGAAATAGCTACCGCATGGGCGCCCTATACCTTTCACCGCAACGGTGTATTTTCGCACAAAGGAATTGATAGCTTTCAATTTGTGAAATTAAAAGATGGCTGGAAAATTCAGTACCTGATATATAACATGTATCAGTAAGTTGTAAAAAATTATGCGCTAAAAAATGGCGCTAATTTTTGTTTTAGGCTATCTGGTATGGTTGCCCTTTTTCCGGTTGCAGCATCAATAAAATATAGCACTACTTTTCCTTGCGTTAGCAGTTTGCCCGATTCGTTGTAAACTTCTGTGATAAATTTAATTTGATGCTCGAGTGGAAGTTCAGGAACCGTCGTTTTTACGGTTAATAAATCGTCGTAATGCGCAGGCCTTATGTATTTGGTTTCCATGGTAACCACGGGCATGTGAATCCCCATTTTTTCAATTTCTTTATAGGAGAGTCCAATGGCGCGCATGGCTTCAACACGACCCACTTCAAAATACTGGGCATAATTGCCATAATAGACCACGTCCATTTGATCGGTTTCTGCGTATCTAACACGTATGTTTGTTTGATGCTCGTACATAGGTTTTCCTGCTTTTGTTGACAAACTTACGTCATCTATCTGTTTTTCCACAAATGCCCTCAATAAAGGGCCTTACGGGGTGGTAATGCTACCTTTAAAACGGTTTTCGCTTTTTATTAAGAAAGAAACACAAACCTTTGTAATAAAGGGTATCATACTTATGAAACTACGAACGTATATTTTATCAGCTTGCTTTTTTGTAATAGCGCTTTCGGGCTTTGCACAAACGCCCGTTTTACCAAATACAATGGATGCAAGTTTAACGGATTTGCAAACTTTTGTTTCGAACAAAGCCTATGTGAGTAGTTATCAATTGGCCAAAGAATTGAAGCGGACCTCCATGTATAATAACAATAGGTCTGTAAAAGAAAGGGTTGATTTTTATTTATTGGTGAGTGGGCTTCAACTCAATGAAAAAGGAATTGTAGAACAGGCTAGTGATTTTATAAAAGCTGCAGTGGATCCTGCTTTTCGTCAAATGATGACCTATTATGTAGGCGTCTATTATTTTAGAAACAATCAGCCACAGCAAAGTTTAACATTTTTAGAAACTGCCAAACTTGCCAATTTAACCAACGCACAAATAGGAGAAGTAAAATATATACTAGGCTATCTTTATTTTAGTTTGGGTCAATTTGAAAAAGCAAAACAACCACTAGATGCCGTTCGTCAAACAGTGGGTGATACGTATTATATTGATGCTAATTACTACTATGGCTTTATTGCATTTAAAGAAAAAAATTACACCACCGCGCTTCAGTGTTTTGAAATCGCTAAAGCAGCCTCAGTATACGGCAAACTCATTCCTTTTTACAACGCCCAAATTTATTATTTTACGGGAAGTTCTGAAAAGGCTTTATCTACTGCACTTGCTGCACTAAAAGCGGGCGAGCAGTATTACGAACTTCCATTACAGCAGCTGGTGGGACGACTGCTTTTTGCTAAAAATGATTTTACAGGTGCGCTTCCTTATCTAGAAAAATATGTGGCTAGTAGCAAAACGCCTACAAGTGAAGACTTGTATGAATTGTCATTTTGTTATTTCGAGCAAAAAAAATGGAACAAAGCCATTGAAGGTTTTAAGAGGCTCACTACCGGAAAAGATTCTTTATCACAAAATAGCATGTACTTACTTGCTAAAGCATACCTAGAAATAGGCGATAAGTCTGGTGCGCGCAACGCATTTATATTTTGTGCCGAAAACAATAGTAACAAACTGCAAAAAGAAGTGGCTACTTTTTCTGTAGCTAAACTCTCTTTTGAGCAGGGGCTTATCAATGAAGCATTAAAAGGGTTTCAAGAATTTTTGAAATTATTTCCACGTTCTACATATACAGCTGAAGCTACCGACCTTCTCGTAAACACGCTTGCTCGAACCAGTAATTTTAAAGAGGGACTTCAATTATACGCTGGCATCAAAAACCCTTCGACGCTGGCGCAAAAAGCCTATCCATCTTTATTGTACGGTAGAGCTGTAGAACTTATCAATGATCAGTACATCAATGCAGCAGATAGTTTGCTCGATTTATTACTTGCCGAACCTAATAATCAGGATCAAGCAGTATTAGCCTATTTCTGGAAGTCTGAAATGCAGTTTAGAAAAGGCATTTACGATCAGGGCATTGTTTATTTACAAAAGTATTTGTCTGCACCTATTGTAAATGCAGAAGTGAACTTGAGCAATACTTATTATAATTTAGGTTTTGCGCAAATGCAATTACAGCAGTATGCGGAGGCAATCAATAGTTTTGAAAAAGCTACTAGCGCCGTAAAAACAGGAGCTCCTATTTTTCAGGACCTTGTGATAAAAAAAGCGGATTGCTACTTTATGCTAAAAGATTTTACAAAGGCGCTGGCGCTCTATGACCAGGTGATAGACAGGCAATATGACGCCGAAGATTATGCCTATTTCCAAAAGTCTATCATATTTGGTGCATCTAATAAAACACCAGAAAAACTCGCGTTACTTCAAAAATTTGTAAAGCAGTATCCTACCTCGGCACTCATTGGTGATGTGTACATGGAAATGGCCAATACCCATTTAGCGGCCGAGTCTTTTGCACTCGCTGTGGCACCGCTTAAGCAAATAACCTCTAGTGCTGCCCTTGCTGCATGGCATCCGGCTGCGTATTTAAATGATACGCTGATAGGCGTGCTTCTCATGATTGTCTTTATTTTTTCTCAGAAACGGACAGAGAGCGGCCCCACCATCCCCCCTGGATGGAACTATAACCCCTCTTCTTGGCCGCAGCGCGGCCCCGTTGTTTTACTAGGAACAATTGGGTGGTTTATCTCCCGCTATCTCGCAGCCTTTCAGCTCGGCTATATCC
>JAOASV010000018.1:0-1334 GCA_030158535.1 Sediminibacterium sp. | reverse complement strand
AGCTTACTCGCCAAGTTCCCTAATACGGAAGAGGCTGAATCTTCTATCGAGTATATCCGAAACATTTTTGTAGAAAACCAAAAGCCACAAGATTTTATCGCCTTTATGGAAGCAAATGGCAGGGCTTTGTCTGAAACAGAATCAGATTCACTAACATATACAGCGGCCCTTTTACGATATGAACAAAAAGATTTTGCGGGAACCAAAAATGGCATGAGTGCTTACATCGATAAGTTTCCAAATGGGTCCCATATACTTGAAGCTCATTTTATCATGGCTTCTATTTATAAATCAGAAAAAAATACAGCTAGTGCTATCAAATACCTTACTTATTTAGCTTCAAAAGCGCCCAATAAATATGCTACAGACGCGGTTTTGCAACTTGCCAGGGCTTATTATTTTGAACTCCGCGATTATGCAAAAGCCACTACCTACTACAAGGAGTTAGATGCGATGGCCACGGATGAGGCTTTAAAAAAAGAAGCGGCACGCGGCTTGATAAGAAGTGCGGTCAAACAATCTAATTGGACAGATGCACTTCCTGCAGCTACTCAAATTTTAGACATGACTGGTGCAGCATCTGACGATAAAATGATGGCCAATTTTGTGATGGCAAAATCAAAGCAATTAGCAGCTTCTTTAGATACTGCTATTATCTATTATACAGCCGTAATTGCTTCTGGGAAATCTGAATTTAGTGCCGAAGCCAAGTATCAGCATGCTAAAATATTATTTGAGCAAAACAAGTTGGAGGCTTCAGAAAAAATGGCGTTCGAGCAAATTAAAGACTTTGGTTCTTATCAGTATTGGGTTACCAAATCTTATTTATTGTTAGGAGATATTTACCATAAGCAGCTCGATTACTTTAACGCCGAAGCAACGTTTCAGAGTATTATAGCCAACGCTACTTTTGAAGATTTGAAAAAAGAAGCACAAGAAAAGTTAACGCAAGTAACCGCTGATAAAGCAAAAAAATAAAAACCGATTCAGATGAATAAAGTTGGGTTTCTTATATGTATGACGGCTTTTTGGATACCGGAGTTAAGCGCACAATCTGTATCAACGAAAGCAGCAGATACGGCTAAAGTGGTAACGATTACTTCTGCCTTTAAGCCAAGTTTAAGGCCGCAATCTAAAATTAATTTTTTAGCGGCTACACCTTTTCTAGATAAGAGTAAGGTTACTATGCAATATGTAATTCCGTCACAAAATATCAGCTTTGCTTATCAGGCAGTAGCCGTTACGCCGCTTGCCTATGTACCAGATTCAGTGGTGTTGTCTAAGCGCAATCATTTTATTAAAGTGGGGCTTGGAAATTTAAATACGATTGTTGC
>JAOASV010000017.1:2333-4355 GCA_030158535.1 Sediminibacterium sp. | reverse complement strand
TTTTTCTAAATCGTGGTTTGTAAGTATCGGATGCTTTAATGCAACGCAGTGGCATGCTAGCGGATCTTCCGATAAAATATTTGCATTGCTGCCTGCAAAGGATGCTAATGACATCACCATACGTTCTCTGATAGGATCGATAGGCGGGTTGGTTACTTGTGCAAATAGTTGTTTAAAATAACTACTTAAATGTTGTGGCTGATCGCTTAAAATAGCAAGCGGTGTATCGGTGCCCATCGAACCAATAGGTTCTTTACCATCCATAGCCATGGGCGCAATAATGGTATTTAAATCTTCGGTAGAGTATCCAAATACTTTTTGGTATTTAAAAACTTGATCGGGCTCAAGGTGCGTAAACATGACACGTGGCTCGGGTAGTTCTTCTAATTTAATTTTATATTGGTTAAGCCAATCGCCATAGGGCTGCTGACTACAAATTTTTTGTTTGAGTTCATCATCACTAATAATGCGGCCCTGTTCCATGTCCACTACAAACATTTTGCCTGGTTGTAGTCGACCCTTTTCTATAACAGTAGATGGGTCGATGGGAAGAACGCCCGTTTCAGAAGCCATAATTACGCGGTCGTCATTGGTAACACAGTAGCGTGAAGGTCTGAGTCCGTTTCTGTCTAATGTTGCACCAATTATGTTACCGTCGGTAAATGAAATAGAGGCTGGGCCATCCCAAGGTTCCATAAAGCATGCATGGTATTCGTAAAATGCTTTTTTGGTTGCATCCATACTTTCGTTTCCGTCCCAAGCTTCTGGTATAAGCATCATCATTACATGTGGTAAAGATCTACCACTCATAAATAAAAGCTCAATCATGTTATCGAGGCATGCAGAGTCAGATTGTCCAGATGTTACAATGGGTAATAACATTTCCATTTCTTCTTTGGAAAAGTTAGGGGTGCTAAAACCTTTTTCACCAGCACGCAACCAGTTTAAATTTCCTTGAAGCGTGTTGATTTCACCGTTATGGGCAATGTATCTAAAGGGTTGTGCTAATTTCCAAGATGGAAAAGTGTTGGTCGCAAATCTGGAGTGCACGAGTCCAAATGCAGACAGTACGCGTTTATCCGAAAGATCAACAAAATAATCACGTACTTGTAAACTGGTTAATTGCCCTTTATATATAATTGTTTTGTAAGACAAGGAAGCGATATAAAATCCAATCTCATCTTTTTTGATGCTATTGTTAATGGTATGTGTCGCGTAATTTTTAAGAACAAATAATTTACGTTCAAATGCTTCTGGTGTACTTATATCATCCGGGCATTTAATAAACACATGTTCCATGCCAGGTTCTACCGATAATGCCGTTTGGCCAATTCCATTTGAATTTACAGGTACTTTACGATAGGTAATAATTTCGAGCCCTAATTTTTCGGCAGATCTGTCAAATATTGCTCGGCATTCCTCTTTTAAAGCAGGGTCTTTTGGGAAAAATAAAACACCCACAGCATACTTGCCAAAGTTGGGTAGATGTGCGCCAAGTTTAATGCATTCATCGAAGAAAAATTCATGTGGAATTTGAATCATCAGACCTGCGCCATCACCTGTATTTTTTTCGAAACCAGAAGCGCCACGGTGCTCCATGTTTTCTAATACGGTTAGTGCATCAGAAATATTTTGATGTGACTTGATGCCTTTGATGTTTGCAACAAAACCAATGCCGCATGCATCATGTTCAAAAGCGGGATCATACAACCCCTGGTTGTTTTTAGAAACAAGCATGTGAAACCGAAGTTAAAGTTCAGGAATAAAATAATGTATGGCAGGCAATCGTATCCGTAAAATAATAAATATTTCAACGAAATTTACAATGAGATATCAACATTGGTAACATCAATAAACAAACAAACGATAGTTTATTTGTTTAAGATGCAGTCGCAACAAAATAATGTGCAGGAAAATCAAATCCTAAAGTGTCAATAATAGATGTGGGAAAAATTCCATAGACAGTGCTACCAGTGCCTGTCATAGAAGCGTACACAGCACCTTTTTGGTACAGTGTTTCTT
>JAOASV010000017.1:0-2323 GCA_030158535.1 Sediminibacterium sp. | reverse complement strand
GATTATCTTTCCAAGAAGTTATCGGTTCGCAAATAATAGCTTCCAAATTAGTAACCGGAACTTTAGGTGTTATAAGAGAGAAAGCAAGTTTAGTTGAAATGGCAATACCCGGATTTACAATTACAATAGTGTAACCATCAAGGTTTACATGTATTGGTTTTAAAATTTCTCCTCTGCCCGTAGCGAATGCAGGGCTATTTAAAATAAAAAAAGGACAATCGCTACCCAGCGTTAACGCATACTGCATGAGCTTGTCCTCAGGAATTTGTAAATCAAATAATTGGTTGAGTGCTACAAGTGTAAATGCACCATCCGAAGATCCTCCTCCAAGTCCTGCACCCATCGGGATCTGTTTATGCAAATGCATTTTTATGTTTGGAATAGTAGGGTAGTCTTTTTTTAATAACTCGTAGGCTTTAAAACATAAATTATCGGAAGGGTCGCCATTAATGGCTAATCCAGAACTTGTAAATGTAATGGGCGCTGCATTTGCATCTGGTTCAATAATAATTTCAAGTGCATCCTTAATAGAAATGGGAAAAAATACCGTTTCCAATGCATGAAATCCATCCGCTCTTTTTTGGGTAATACGTAATCCTAGATTGATTTTGCAGGTAGGAAAACAAATCATTTGGTTTTCCTTTTATTGATTTCATCGCGAATGGCAATAGCCCTAATATAATCTTCGTTTTCTAGCACTTCTTGTAAGAGTTGTTCGAGGGCAATGAGGTCTAGTTTGGTAATGTCATCTTGATCTTCGAAGGGTTGCTCCACGCCAACGGCTTCTATTTTTTGTTTGCTTACGCCACCTTCATCCATTAAAATACCGGCGTTTTCTAAAATATGTTCGTAGGTATAAATAGGACAGCCAAAACGAACGGCTAATGCAAGGGCATCAGAAGTGCGTGAATCAATTTCGATGGTATCATGGTCTGTAAAGCAAACCAGTTTGGCATAAAAAATGCCTTCTTGTAAATCGTTGATAATAATTTCTTGCAGCTCTACATGAAAGGCCGTCATGAAATTTTTGAGTAAATCGTGGGTTAGGGGCCTACTAGGGTGCATATCCTCTAACGCAACCGCAATAGCCTGCGCTTCAAATCCTCCGATGACAATAGGAAGTCTACGCGCGCCACCACCTGCTTCACCTAATACAACGGCATAAGAATGCGATTGGGTAATGCTATGGGAAAGGGCGACAATTTCGAGTTCTATTTTTTTCATAGACAACACGAAATTAATTCAAAAAATATAGAATTCAACAGAAGGGCGCTAAAAACTAAGCCGAAGCTTTCATTTTTTTAATCGCATCAGTTAATTTAGGCAATACTTCAAAGGCGTCACCTACAATACCATAGTCGGCAGCTTTAAAAAACGGCGCTTCTGGATCTTTATTAATCACTACAATGGTTTTACTTCTGTTCACGCCAGCAAGGTGCTGGATAGCGCCCGAAATACCAATGGCAATGTATAAATTAGGAGCAACCTGAACACCTGTTTGACCCACGTGCTCGTGGTGTGGACGCCAATGTGCGTCACCAACAGGTCTAGAACATGCCGTTGCTGCGCCAAGTTCTTTAGCGAGGTCAAGTAATATTCCCCAGTTTTCGGGGCCTTTTAATCCACGTCCGCCACTTACAACAATGTCGGCTTCTGTTAAAGAAATCTCTCCACTTGTTTTATGAACAGCACTAATTTTTACATGGCCAGCTGTTACAGCAATGTCTAATGGGGTAGTAGTAGCTGCTGCAGACGCGCCACCCACAACTTTATAACTATTAGGGCTTATCGCAATTATTTTAATAGCTGTTTGTATCGAAACATTGGCAAATGCTTTACCAGAAAACACAGATTTTTTTACAACAAAACCAGCGCTTGTATTGGGTAATGCAATTGCACCTGTTACTAGCCCTGCTTTTAATAATGCAGATACACCCGCGCATAAAGCTTTACCAGTTTGGTTATGTGAGAAAACAATGGTGGTTGCGCCCACTTTTGTTGCAGCAGCTGCAATAGTTTTTACAAATACTTGTGCATCAAAATGAGCGAGAGCGGCATCATTCATTTGATATACATTTTTTAATTCGTAAGTACCAAGTGTTGCAAGGTCGTCGTTAATAGCACCTAATAAAAGGCCATGCACTTCAGTACCTAATTGTTTTGCAAGTGCAGCGCCATAAGACACCGCTTCTAGCGTACTTTTTTTAATTTGATTGTCTTGATGATCTATATATACGAGTACCATAATTTAAAATTGATTGGGGTTAAATAGCTTTTGCTTCTTCATGTAATAAACGAACAAGTTCTTCTACATTATCTGGGC
>JAOASV010000016.1 GCA_030158535.1 Sediminibacterium sp. | reverse complement strand
GACAATAACGCATATACCACCAATGATTTAACCAATTATTATTGCCAACTACCTGCTCAAAATATTGAAACAGCTTTCTGGTTAGAAAGTGATCGAATGTTGAGCTTAGCATTCAGCGAAAAAAGTTTATCAGTTCAACGTAAAGTGGTTTGCGAAGAATTTAGGGAACACTATATTAATAAGCCCTATGGGGATGTTTGGAAACAAATGCGCGAATTGGCTTATACGGTTCACCCTTACAAATGGATGACCATTGGCAAAGAATTAAGCCATGTAGAGAATGCGCTTATTGATGATGTAAAACACTTTTTCTTCAAACATTATAGACCTATCAATGCCATTTTAGTAGTGGCTGGTAACGTAAAAACAGAAGACATCAAACAACTAGCCCAGAAATGGTTTGGTCCTATTCCAATGGGAGATAAATACATTCGTTGTTTACCACAAGAACCCGTTCAAGACCAAGCGAGAAGATTAACCATTGAAGCAGCAGTTCCATTGGATGCATTTGTAAAAACTTGGCATATGGATGCCCGTTTAAACAAAGGATACTACACAGCAGATTTAATTACAGAAATATTAGGAGGTGGGGCTTCTTCTCGTTTATATCAATCATTGGTTAAGGAACAAAAATTGTTTTCTAATTTGGATTGCTATCATTTTGGAAGCTTAGATGCTGGGCTTTTAACCATTGAAGGAAAATTGGTAAAAGGAGTAGACATCAATAAAGCAGAGCAAGCCATTAGTGAGCAAATTGCCCTAATACAAGAACAACCAGTTTCCATTGCCGAATTAACGAAGGTTAAAAATAAAACGGAGAGTGTGATTGCATTTGAAGACATGAGCATCATGAGTAGGGCCAGCAGTTTGGCTATGTATGAATTAATGGGCGATGCTTCTTTAATGAATACCGAATTAGAGAAATACCAGGAAATTAACCCACAAGATATTGTTGATTACAGCAAACAAATTTTTAGAGAAAGCAATAGCAATACTTTACAC